>DATCXS010000123.1:0-2919 GCA_036565645.1 Mucilaginibacter sp. | reverse complement strand
CGCATGCATTGGTGAAAGGTATTATTGAGTACCTGGATGCCGACGTGGAAGAAGCCCGTCAGCAATACCCAAAACCCCTTGATGTAATTGAAGGTCCGTTAATGGACGGCATGAATATCGTAGGCGATCTCTTTGGTGCCGGTAAGATGTTTTTGCCGCAGGTAGTGAAATCGGCCCGGGTAATGAAAAAAGCGGTGGCCTATCTACTGCCATTCATCGAACTGGAAAAACAAAGATTAATTGATGCCGGGGGCGATGCCAGCGACAGTCGTGCCAATGCCGGCAAGGTACTGATGGCGACTGTTAAGGGTGACGTACACGACATTGGTAAAAATATTGTAGGTGTAGTGCTGGCTTGTAATAACTTTGAGGTAATTGACCTGGGCGTAATGGTGCCGGCACAAAGAATCATTGAAGAAGCTAAAAAACAACAGGTAGACATCATAGGCTTAAGCGGATTGATAACGCCGTCGCTGGATGAAATGGTGCATTTTGCAAAGGAGATGGAGCGCGAAGGGTTTACTATCCCGCTGATTATAGGCGGTGCAACTACCTCACGCATTCACGCTGCAGTAAAGGTCGCTCCGAATTATTCGGGTGCTGCCATCCACGTACTGGATGCTTCGCGCAGCGTTACTGTTTGTAGCAACCTGATGAATAAGGATACCCGTGATGAGTATATTCTGGGTATAAAAAACGAATACGAAAAAGCCCGCGAGGCACATGCCAACAAAAAGTCGGACAAGCGCTTTGTAACGCTGAAACAGGCCCGCTCAGACAAGTTTCAGATAGACCTGGATAAAGTGGCACCGAAACCGGCCTTTACCGGCACTAAGGTTTTTGAGGCTTATCCGCTGGCGGAGTTGGTGCCTTATATTGATTGGACACCTTTCTTCCATACCTGGGAGCTGCGCGGCAGTTATCCGAAGATATTTGAAGATAAGTTTGTGGGTGTTGAGGCTAAAAAGTTATATGATGATGCCCGGGTGTTACTGAAAGATATCGTCGACAATAACTTGTTGCAGGCTAACGGCGTAATTGGTTTTTGGCCGGCAAACGCAGTTGGTGATGATATTGAATTATATACTGACGAAAGCCGTACGCAATTGCTATCGCGTATCCACACGTTAAGACAGCAATCAGAAAAAGTACAAGGCGAACCTTATTATGCACTGTCTGATTTTGTAGCACCAAAAGAAAGCGGCGTGCCTGATTATTTCGGCGGATTTGCCGTAACAACAGGTATTGGCTGCGATGAGTTGGTGGCCAAATACGAAAAGGAATACGACGACTACAATAGCATCATGGTAAAAGCACTGGCCGATAGATTGGCTGAAGCATTTGCCGAAAAAATGCATGAGCTGGTACGTAAAGAATACTGGGGTTATGCCGCTAATGAAGACTTGAACAGCGAAGAATTGATAAAAGAAGAATATCAAGGTATACGCCCTGCCCCTGGTTACCCGGCCTGCCCGGAACATACCGAAAAGATCACACTGTTCGATTTGCTGAAAGCTGAAGATAATGCCCACATGCACCTGACAGAAAGCCTGGCGATGACACCGGCTGCCTCAGTAAGCGGATTTTATTTTGCACACCCACAATCAAGATATTTTGGTTTGAATAAGATCAGCAAAGATCAGATTGAAGATTATGCGGTGCGAAAAAACATGTCGGTTGAAACGGTGGAAAGATGGTTGGGGCCAAATTTGAACTACAAATAGGGCCTAAGCGCATACAACACGTGTCATTGCGAGGAACGAAGCAATCCCTGCGCGCCAGTTACACTTGCTACTTATTAGCGTAGAGATTGCTTCGTTCCTCGCAATGACGTGATGGTAAAGGCTTACTTCTTCTTATCTGTATGGTCATAAACCTCAGTGCGTACAGCAATCGAGTCTTTATTAAAATATATGATCAGATTTTTTTTGTGGATGGGCGATTTACGGCCAAACTCATAGCTGTTGTCTAAAATCTGATAAGTAAACTTTAGTGAGTCGCGGCGTTGCGGACTGCCTAACGAGTCGATCACCTGACGATAATTAAGACCTTTGATATGGTGATTTTGTAACAGGTCTTCCAATATATCATTGCGCAGGGGGAAGTCAAGCCCATTGCCATAGTGCCATTTTTGGCGATCGAATTTACTGCCACTGCCGCAACTTGTTAAAGCTGCAATTGCAATGATCCATATCGGAATTTGTAAAGAGAACTTCTTGATCATCATACTAAATTAAAGGGCAAAGCTACTAAAGCAAGCGCGTAAATTTCATATATTCGTTAAAATCAAATTAGCATGATCAAACCTATTCAATGCTTGCTGTTGGCCGGTGCGGCTTTAACGGCTTTCTCATGTAACCAAAACAAAGCTGTTGATGAACAGGACGGCCTGTCGGCTTTTAACAAAGACAGCCTGGCCAGTCATATTATTACTCTGTCATCCGACGAATATAAAGGACGCCGCCCATTTACTGAGGGCGAAGTTAAAACCATTGCTTATCTGCAGAATACCTACAAACGTTTTGGCCTGGAGCCGGGCAATGGCAATAGTTATTTGCAGGATGTACCGATGGTTGAGATTTCTCCTAAAACTGTATCGCCACTAAAAGTAACCTCAGCCAAAGGCAGCTTTGAGCTTAAAAATATTCAGGATTTTGTGATATGGACCGAGCGCACGGATACCCTGCAAAGTTTTAATAATGATGATGTGGTTTTTGCAGGCTTTGGCGTGGTGGCACCCGAGTATAAATGGAACGATTATGCCGGTCTGGATGTAAAGGGCAAAATAGTAATGGTATTAGTGAACGATCCCGGTTTTGAAACCGGCGATACCACCATGTTTAAAGGCAAAACCATGACCTACTACGGCCGCTGGACCTATAAATATGAAGAGGCTGCACGACAGGGTGCAAAGGGTTG
>DATCXS010000208.1:0-12055 GCA_036565645.1 Mucilaginibacter sp. | reverse complement strand
TGACCGGCTTGCGTATTACGGGTATAGATGATGTAGGATTGATAAACCGGCTGACTACCGTAATATCAAATGACTTTAAGGTGAATATGCGCTCTATAACCGTTGATAGTGATAATGGTATATTTGAGGGGTCTATCATGGTTTATGTGAACGATACCGAGCACCTGGATAATCTGATCAAGAAACTAAAAACAGTAAACGGTGTAACCGCGGTAACGAGATTTGACGCCATAGATAAGGCATCTTGAGATTAGAGACAAGAGTCGAGAGTCAAGATCTTTTTAAAGCCACATTGTGTTGGCTCCTGGTTCTTAATTCTTAACTCTATATTCTTGACTCCTGACTCTCGACTCTTTATTCTAAACTCTTTATTCTTGACTCTTGATTCTTATTTCTAAACACTACCTTTGATACTTCAATAAAACACTATGTCCCAACAGGAAACTATAGATATGGTAAAAAAAATTTTCGAGGCTTACCTTGAAAACAAAGCACTGCGCAAAACCCCTGAGCGCTTTGCCATATTGGAAGAGATATATTCACGCAGCGACCATTTTGATGTGGAATCACTTTATATCCACATGAAAAACAAAAAGTATCGCGTTAGCCGTGCAACTGTATATAACACACTTGAGCTATTGGTATCATGCGACCTGGTGACTAAACACCAGTTTGGTAAAAACATGGCGCAGTTTGAAAAATCATACGGCTATAAGCAGCATGATCATATTATTTGTCTGGACTGCGGTAAGGTAGTAGAGTTTTGCGATCCGCGTATCCAGCAGATCCAGAGTATGATGGGTGGACTGTTAAAATTCGACATTAAACATCACTCTTTAAATCTGTATGGTAATTGTGAAAAATTAAAAGAGGGCTTTTGCGACAGAAAAGTTTAAATTCGCCCCCTTGTTAGTTAATATTTCAAATATATAAATGGCTGTTGACGTATTATTAGGCCTCCAATGGGGCGACGAAGGAAAAGGAAAAATTGTTGACGTACTGAGCGCAGGTTATGACCTGATTGCGCGTTTCCAGGGCGGACCGAACGCCGGCCACACGCTGGAGTTTGACGGTAAAAAGTTTGTGCTGAACACCATCCCTTCCGGTATATTTTTTGACAACACACTTAACCTGATTGGTAACGGTGTAGTTATTGACCCTATTACCCTTAAAAGAGAGATAGATAAGTTAAAAGACGCAGGGCATGACCTGCTGGCGAAAAAGAATTTACTGATCGCTAAAAAGGCACACCTGATATTACCTACGCACCAACTGCTTGATGCTGCTTCTGAAAAGAAAATGGGCGAAGGTAAGATTGGATCGACCTTAAAAGGTATTGGCCCCACTTATATGGACAAAACCGGGCGTAATGGTTTGCGCGTTGGCGATATTACCCTGCCTGACTTTAAAAACCGTTATCAAAAACTGGTTGATAAGCATGTATCCATGCTGCAATCGTTATATGGCGAGGTTGCCGATTTTAGTGAGCGTGAAGCTGCTTTCTTTGAAGCTATTGACCTGATGAGCAAATTCCAGCTGATTGACTCAGAACATTTTGTAAACGACTACCTTAAAAAAGGTAAAAAAATATTGGCTGAAGGTGCGCAGGGTACTATGCTGGATATTGACTTTGGTTCATATCCTTTCGTTACCTCATCAAACACTACTACTGCGGGTGCCTGCACAGGTTTGGGTATTGCACCTAATGCCATCGGCGATGTTATCGGCATTTTCAAAGCTTATTGTACCCGCGTTGGCGGCGGCCCGTTCCCTACCGAGCTGAACGATGCAACCGGCGAGGAATTACGTAAAGCAGGCCATGAATTTGGTGCCACTACGGGTCGACCGCGTCGTACCGGCTGGATTGATCTGCCAGCTTTAAAATATGCCATTATGCTAAACGGCGTTACCCAAATGGTAATGACCAAGGCCGATGTATTAAGCGGTTTCCAGAAGATCTATGCTTGTACACACTATACTTATTTAGGCGAAAAGATAGATTACATGCCTTACGATATCTGCTCGGTTGATGCTAAGCCGGTGTTAAAAGAGATTGACGGCTGGAATGAAGACCTGACGGGTATTACCGAGACATCAGAAATACCGGCTAAACTGCAGTCGTACATCGACTACCTGGAGCAGGAACTCGGCGTACCAATCAAATGGCTGTCGGTAGGTCCGGACAGAAAACAGACTTTAACACTGCATTAATTATAAAGTCCCGCAAGCCGGGACTTTTCTTTTTTAGTTAAATTTGTGGTGTGATATTACAGATAACTGACCTGGATTTATTTAAGCAAAAAGCGCTGCAATGGGCGGCCGGTTTTGATGCGTGCAGTTACCTGGACTCCAACAGTTTTGATGATCCCTATTCAAAATTTGATACACTGATTACTGCGGGCATAAAAGATAGCATTACTTTAAATGCCGGCGAAGCTTTTAACGGTTTAGCGAAATTCCGCGATATGCATCCGGGCTGGTTGACGGGTTTTTTTAGCTATGATCTGAAAAATGAGGTCGAGCAGTTGTTATCAGCAAATCCGGATCATCTGCATTTTCCGGATCTGTTTTTTTTCGACCCGCAGTATCTGATTCTTATTAATAATGGTTTGGTGGAGATTATTGCGGATGACGCACAGGCCGTGTTGGAAGCGATTAATGCACAAGCGTTGGCCCGTTATCAACCCAATAATCTCAATTTGCAGGCCCGTTTCAGTAAGGCTGATTACGTCACCACCGTCGACCAGATCAAGGAACATATAGCCCGAGGTGACATTTACGTAACCAATTTCTGCCAGGAGTTTTTTGCTGACGATGCGGATATCGACCCGGTGGCTACTTTTTTACAGCTTAACCGCGTATCGCCTACCCCGTTCGGTACTTTTTATAAGTGGATGGATAATTACATCCTCTGCGCATCGCCCGAGCGCTTTTTGGCTAAGCGCGGTAGTAGGCTGATATCGCAACCCATAAAAGGCACCGCAAAACGCGGCAACACCGCCGAAGAGGACGAAGCGATTAAAGTTCAGCTACGCCATCACGCAAAAGAACTGCAGGAAAACGTCATGATAGTTGATCTGGTTCGGAATGACTTGACTCACTCCGCTAAACCGGGGACCGTAAAAACTGAAGAGCTGTTTGGCATATACACTTTTAACCAGGTACATCAAATGATATCGACCGTGGCCTGCGAGTTGAATGAGAGCATTAGCGCAGTAGAAGCTGTCCGCAACACTTTCCCTATGGGCAGCATGACAGGTGCCCCCAAAATAAGCTCCATGCAGTTAATGGAAAAGTATGAACGCAGCAAACGGGGCATATATTCGGGCGCTATCGGTTATTTCAGCCCTAATAATGATTTTGATTTTAACGTAGTGATCCGCACCTTGCTTTATAATGCAAACGACAAATACTTGTCGTTCCATACCGGTAGTGCTATTACTTACCATGCTGATGCGGAGAAAGAATATGATGAGTGCCTGCTTAAGGCCAAAGCTATTTTAGAGGTTTTGGGGCAATCGATCGGTTAACGTAGATTGCCCCGGCAACTTGACTTTTTGAAGGACACATGGATTCGCTAAGTTGTTATAGCTGATAATTATTGAGACACGTAACCTGAAGACACCGATTTATACCGTTGGCGCGGAGAAAACATAATGTGTTACCAGTTTATCCAACAGTATCAACGATGCAATAATGAGTGCCGCCCCGGCAACTTCATTTAAACGGTGGACAAATTTTTCAGATATGCGTTGGCGCAGCTTGTTGGCGTAAAAGGCTTTAGTAGTATCCAAACCAAACTGAACTATCAGAATAGTTAAAAACATAATAGCAATTTTAGCAGAACGGTTATGGGTATCCCTGCTGTAAATGGTACTGGCAGTGCCTATAACAGTGATCCAGTGAAATAGCAGGGTGGGGTTAAAAATGCACATTAAGAAGCCCTTAAGGAAATAGCCTGTGCGTTTGAGGCCGGTAGGCTGTGTGTTGCCGTAGTTGATCTTGGCTTTTTTAACAATATAGCGCACCCCAACAACAAATAGTATAATACTGCCTATAACTCCCGCAATAGTTTTGGCGTGCGATGATACCTCAAAAAACTGTGAACCGAATAATATAGAACCCACAAAAACAACATCGCTGCATACCACGCCCAGGGCCAGGAAAATGCCTGCATGAAAACCGCGTTCAATACTGGTTTTAATTAATGCAAAAAACACGGGGCCTGTCAAAAACGTGAGCACTATGCCAATCCCAATACCCGAAATAACTGCTTCTATCATTAATCTGTAACTCTTTGTTCAGTTTAAAGTATGCGAAGATGCGATTTTTATCGCTTATACCAAGAAACTTAATGTGGTATGTTTATTAAATTAACGTAATAGAATTATAAAAAATGGTTATGTTAGTAGTCTAAAACCAATTTCAATCAACAGCTATAAAATGAAAGAAAACAACACCAAAAGCTACGGGTCGGCATTATACACGCTGGTAACTGTATTCTTCTTCTGGGGCTTTTTAGCGGCCTCAAACGGTATCTTCATCCCTTTTTGTAAAACACATTTCCACCTAACTCAGTTCGAGTCGCAATTAATAGACTTTACATTTTACGGCGGATACTTTATCGGCTCATTAATTCTATACTTTGCCTCGCAAGTAACTAAGGTTGACATTTTAAATAAGCTGGGTTATAAAAACGGTATCGTTTGGGGATTAGTTATCTCGGCAGCGGGTGCATTATGCATGGTACCTGCCGTGGCTACCGGATCATTCATTTTTATATTAGGAGCTTTATTTATTGTTGCCTTAGGTTTCTCATTACAGCAAACAGCGGCCAACCCATTCGTTGTGGCTTTAGGCCCGCCCGAAACCGGTTCAAACCGTTTGAACTTTGCCGGTGCTATCAATAATATCGGTGGTTTATTAGGGCCTATTGTTGTTAGCCTGGTGTTATTTGGTTCGGCACAAGGTGCATCATCAACCAGCGACGTTAAACTTTCATCAATCGATACTTTGTATTATATCCTGGCAGGTTTGTTCCTGGCGGTTGCGATATTCTTTTATTTTGCCAACCTGCCGGTAGTTACCAGCGATGAGAAAATAGAAAACAGTAAAAAACCTACGCCGCCGCTTATCATCATGTTCCTGGCGTTTTGTTTAATCATGGTTGCAGATCAATTAGCTTTATTTATCAGCGGACATGGCTTTTTCAATATACATACACCCGAAACAACTAAGGCTGTTATTATTTATATAGCGCTGGCCATCATCATCTTTACTTTAGTTGGCTCATTACTATCGGCCCAGAAAAACAAAGAGGGCTGGGGAGCTATGCAATATCCGCAATTGATTTTGGGAATGATCGCCATTTTTACCTATGTAGGTACAGAGGTGACTATTCAAAGTAATCTGGGTGCGCTGTTAAAATTGCCAGATTTTGGCGGTTTTACAGAAAGTCAGATGTCGCCATTTATATCGCTTTACTGGGGCAGTTTAATGATTGGCCGTTGGACAGGTGCTATCGGTGCATTCAATTTCTCAAAAATGGCTAAAAATATTTTAACCCTTTTTGTACCCTTTGCTGCATTTGCCATAATTTTATTCGTGAATCATTCAAGCGGCAGCAATGTAAGCAACCTGTATATATATGCTATCAGCATCGTGGTTATGATAGCTGCCTTTTACATTGGCGCTCAAAAGCCGGTGCGCACGCTGGTTTCTTTAGGTGTGCTCGGTATGATATTTATGCTGATAGGTTTATTCTCGACTGGTATGGTAGCGGTTTTTGCATTCATTAGCGGCGGCTTATGCTGTTCAATTATGTGGCCTTCAATTTTCTCGTTAGCCATCACTGGGCTGGGCAAATATACCGGCCAGGGTTCAGCATTCCTTATTATGATGATTTTGGGCGGATCGATCATTCCACCGGTACAAGGCTTAATGGCCGATACCATTGGCATCCATCAGTCATACATAGTTCCGGTGTTAGGCTTTGCCTACATTGTGTTCTTCGCCTGGAAAGTGCGTGTTGAGCTGATTAAACAAGGCATCAACATAGACCATGTGCAAGTTGAAAAAAGCGGGGGACATTAATTTCTAAAGATTAGTTATTGAAGATTAAAGGTTGGTGCGTTTTACTAATCTTTAATCTTTAATCTTCAATCTTCAATAACCATGAACAAACCCTCCTTCGATCATATCTTCATGAAACTAGCTACCGACCTGGCTTTGCGCTCGCATTGCGTGAAGGCTCATGTTGGTGCAGTATTAACACAGGATACGCGTATTATATCCATAGGTTATAACGGCCCTCCGGCTGGCACGCATAACTGCGATGAAGAATGGCCCGAAATAGGTTGCGCACGCGACTCAAAAGGCAGCTGCTCTTTAGCTTTACATGCCGAAGAAAATGCGATATTGTATGCAGTAAAAAGTGGTGCTAAATTAGAAGGCGCAACATTGTATACTACTTTATCACCTTGTATCGCCTGTGCCAGATTGATATTTTCGGCAGGGATAAAACAGGTATTTTACCGTAAATCATACGCTAAATACAAAGGCATCCCGAACGATGAAGGAGTGGATTTTTTGAACCGGTTCGGTGTACCCACGGTAATGCTGGAAGAGGAAGCAGTAGCTTAATCAGCAACCTTCTTTACCTAAAAATGGCGATACTAAATCGCAAGCCAACTGTAATTGCTGGTCAGGAGTAAGATCGGTATTGTCAAGTATTATGGCATCTTCTGCGCGGGTAAGCGGACTCTCTTCGCGTGTAGTATCTGCATAATCGCGATGCGCCAGGTTCTCAAACACTTCCTCAAGAGTCATATCAGGATTGGTCGATAATAACTCTTTGTAACGACGTTCAGCGCGGATTTTTGGGTCGGCAGTCATAAACAATTTGATCTGCGCATGCGGGAATACTACCGTGCCTATATCCCGGCCATCCATCACTACATTTTTCGATTTGCCCATACGCTGTTGCTGCCTTACCATTTCTTTACGAACTTCTTTAATGGCAGCCACCTCACTCACTTTGTCAGATACCGGCATCTGGCGAATTTCGGCAGATACTTCCTCGTCGTTCAAAGTGATATGTGTCTGGTAATCGCGCGAATGAAAGTTCAAATGGATGTTTGACAACGCCTCAATAACTTGGTCGTGATTTTTTGTATCAACGTTATTGCGGATAAAATACAGAGCAACCGCACGATACATCGCCCCACTGTCAACATAAATAAAATGAAGCTTTTTAGCTAAAGCCTTCGCCAAAGTGCTTTTACCGCAGGATGAATATCCGTCAATAGCTACTACAATGTTACTGCTCATACCGGGCACTAAGTTAGCAAAAGTTGTCAGTTAAATTTAGCGGTCGTCGCTATTACCTATTTTACCCGCTAAACTTGATTACCTTTAGCCATGAATTTTTCGAAGGAAGATTTGCAGAAGGAGGTTGTTTATAAAACATCGCGCAGCGGTGGTAAGGGCGGGCAAAATGTAAATAAAGTATCAAGCAAAGTGGAGCTGTTATTTTCGGTATCAGATTCGGTTTTGTTTAGCGACGATGAAAAGCAAAGACTAAACGAAAAGTTAACCGCCCGATTAAACAAAGATGGCTATGTACAGGTTATTTGTGATGAAGAACGCAGCCAATATCTTAATAAAGCCAAAGCTATAGAGCGTTTGGTTAATATACTCGCACGGGCATTGGCGATACAAAAGCCAAGAAAAGCCACCAGGCCCGGCAAACAAGCCAAAGCCAAACGCCTGGACGAGAAAAAGCTGCATGCCGCCAAAAAAGCAGACCGCAAGCGCAATTTCGATTACTAATTAACTCAAGTTGCCAGTTATACAAGTTGCTCCATAGGAGCAAAAGCTCTGTAGAAAAATCAATCCAAAAAATGGGCGTGCCATAGGTATGCTACTTGTGCCGCACCTACGGAGCGAATGTTTGTTGCTTTATTTTTCTACAGAGCTTTAACCCCCATGGGATTAGCATTCATTTTTATTTAACCCGCAGCTTACGTTAATTAAACTTGTAATATACCGTTACAGATCCCCATGCTTCTGATAATTGCTGATAGCTGGTTTCTTTTGAATGGAATATAGCAGTCGCATCAATTACCCAGCGTTTATTGGCATAAGTTACGCCAAACCGGTTGCTAAATACGAAACGTTGCGGGTCTGCAGTTATTTCCATACTGCCCGGATCTTTTTTGCTGAATAAGCCGCCTTGTATAGTAGCGTCATAACCTACTACGTTTGCCATAGGTTTGTAGTATAAAAAGAACTCGTGTTTAGATAGCGGCGCCACGCTGTTACCGGCAATAACGGAGCTTTGTGTACTGGCCGAATTAAACAATTGGTTAAACACACCCAAACGCAGCAAAACACCCACACCCGCGCCGGTAATACCGGTACCCAGATTTGCGTACGAGGCGAAAGAAAGATCTATTGCTGTATCTCTTGCCAGGAGGCGGTTATATTCGCCAGATAGGTTTAGCTCTGCATCATTTTTGATTTGATATTGCCAGCCGGTAGGCGCGTAAAACCCGAAATTTTTATGCACCCATGTTTGCGCCTGTTCAGCGCCGGATGCCGGGCCGACGATACCTATCCGGGCACCTAACTTTAGATTGCTCTCGTTTTTATACAGATAGTTCATGCTGGCACCGGCGTATAAGTAACCGGCAAATGGCCTGTCAACATAACTGACAGAAGGTACGTAACCGCTTTGCGAATTGAATATTTTTTGACCTAAATCAAACCCTAAAACCTTGTTCTGCAGGTCGCCGTTGCCTTTTACATCCAAAGCATGCCTGAAGTAAAAATACAGGCCGTCGGTATAATAGCGGTCGCTGCCCTGGCCCAGGTATGAGTCATTATCACTTTGAATGCCAAACTCGTCGCGATGATTTTGTGCAAAACTACAGGCAGCCGTTAAAACAAACAGCAGTGATAGTAAAAGATTTTTCATTAAGGATTATATAATTATTCGGGCAAAAATAAAGGCCCGTTGGTTATAACGGGCCTTTAAATTAATTTAAAATGGGTTTACTATCTTCTTTAACCGTTAAATCAATGGGATCAATTACTTTTTCATTGAGCAGCGCCAGGTTAATTACCTCGCGCATTTCTGTAACGTAATGAAATTGCAGATCTTTAATGTAACTTTCTTTGATCTCCAGAATATCTTTTTGGTTGGATTTACAAAGAATGATCTCTTTAATATTGGCACGTTTAGCGGCCAGTATTTTTTCTTTGATACCACCCACCGGTAATACCCGGCCGCGCAGGGTGATCTCGCCGGTCATGGCCAGATGCGGTTTTATTTTACGCTGGGTAAATGCCGATGTCAAAGCTGTAAGCATGGTAATACCTGCCGAAGGCCCGTCTTTTGGCGTTGCGCCCGCCGGGACGTGTACATGGATGTCCCATTGGTCAAACAACCTGGGGTCTATCCCAAAGTTAGTTGCATGCGCGCGCAAATAAGCTAACGCGATAGTGGCCGATTCTTTCATCACATCGCCCAGGCTCCCGGTAAGGGTTAGCCGGCCTTTACCCGGGCTCAGGCTGGCTTCGATAAATAAAATATCGCCCCCTACTGATGTCCAGGCCAGGCCGGTAACTACACCGGCAACGTTATTGCCTTCGTAAAGATCCTTATCAAAAATAGGCGCACCCAGTATTTTCTCGATGTCCTGTTTGCTTACTATGGTGTTATAGGGTTCTTCGAGCGCTATGTTTTTAGCAGTACCGCGCACTACCGAACCTATCTTTTTCTCTAAACCACGTACACCCGACTCGCGCGTATAATCTTCGATCAATTTTTCTAAGACGTCCGATTTTAGCGTGATCTGCCTGTTTTTCAGTCCATGCGCCTCGCGTTGTTTAGGCAACAGGTGTTGTTTAGCTATCTCTATTTTTTCCTCAATAGTATAGCCGTTTACCTCAATGATCTCCATCCGATCCAACAACGCAGGCTGTATAGAGCTTAATGAGTTTGCTGTCGCGATGAACATGACGTTCGACAGATCAAAATCCATCTCTACATAATGATCGTAGAAATTGGAGTTTTGTTCGGGGTCCAGCACCTCTAACAGTGCTGATGATGGATCGCCGCGGAAATCGTTACCTACTTTGTCAATCTCATCCAGAATAAATACCGGGTTAGCAGCACCGGCTTTTTTTATCGATTGAATAATACGGCCCGGCATGGCACCAATGTAAGTTTTACGGTGCCCCCGGATCTCGGCCTCATCGCGGATACCGCCCAGAGCCATACGCACATATTTACGGCCCAAAGCTTTGGCAATTGATTTACCCAGCGATGTTTTACCAACTCCCGGAGGGCCAACCAGGCAGAGGATCGGCGCCTTCATGTTGTGTTTCAATTTAAGTACCGCTAAGTACTCAATGATCCGCTGTTTTACCTTATCTAACCCAAAATGATCCCTGTCAAGTACCTTTTGCGCCCTTTTAAGATCAAAGTTATCCCTGGTAAATTCGTTCCAGGGCAGGTCAACCAATAATTCGAGGTAGTTTATCTGTACCGAGTAATCGGCAGCAGCCGGATTGGTACGGGCCAACTTCTCCAGCTCTTTATCAAAATGTTTTTTTACCTCAACGTTCCATTTCTTTTTGGCGGCACGCTGGCGCAGGTTTTCAATTTCCAGATCGGCGGTATTGCCGCCCAGCTCTTCCTGGATAGTTTTAATTTGCTGATTCAGGAAATAATCGCGCTGCTGTTTATCCAGATCAACACGCACACGGGTTTGTATCTGGTTTTTAAGCTCTAAAAGTTGCAGTTCGGTGGTTAAATGCTCCAATACCGTATTGGCCATTTCATGGCGGTTGGTAATTTCCAGCAGCTGTTGTTTGGCTGACATGTCAGCATTCATGTTTGATGAAATAAAGTTCATCAAAAACGAGGTGCTTTCAATATTGCGGATAGCTATGCCTGCTTCGCTCGGGATATTTGGCGACAGCTGTATAATGTTCATTGCCAAGTCCTTTATAGAGGAGATCAGCGCTTTGAACTCTTTGTCTTCTTTGGCTTTTTTAGCCTCTTTAAAAGGCTCTATAGTTGCTTTGATGTAGGGTTCGGTTTGCACCTCTTCCTTTAAATAAAAGCGCTTTTTACCCTGTAATATAACTGTTGTATTACCATCAGGCATTTGCAGCATTTTGATAATCAGGGCTACTGTGCCTACTTTATTTAACTGAGCAAATGCCGGGTCTTCAATAGCAACATCCTTTTGCGACACCACACCAATCATACGGCTGCCTTTATTAGCATCGCGAATTAATTTGATAGATTTATCACGACCAACTGTAATCGGAATCACCACACCCGGAAAAAGCACTGTATTGCGCAACGGCAGGATAGGCAGGATCTCGGGCACCTGTTCATTATTCATCTCCTCCTCATCTTCTGACGACATCAGAGGGAAAAACTCTGAATCCTCATTTATTACCGGCAAAGCACTCTTAAAATCAAACGGGTCAAAACTCATCAATACTTTTTTTATAAAATAACGTCATATTGTCAGCCTGTAATAAAATCGGGCGTCCTAATATGGCTTAAATAACGGCTATTACGTGCCTTACGTTATGTTTCAAGACCTATGCCAAGTTAAGGCATTATAAACACAACCAACAATGCGAGCAGGTATTAGTTTGATTATTTGGCAGTTACAAATTTAGCCGTTTTTACTAAATATTTTTTAAATTATTGGTAAAGATGAAAAAAAGTCATAGTCTTACGGCCGGATGTTTGATGCAAGCCCCACATCAAAAATAAAATGTCATTTACCTATAATATTTTTATTGATAGGCAGTTAATAAAATACTACTTGTTTAAATATTAAACTTTTGATGAGGTTATCCGTCTTAATATCCTTGCTCATTTTTCCGGTTGTTGAACGCGCATCAGCACAGAATGCGTATACCAGACTGGGGCAGCAGGCGTATATTGACGGCAATTTTAAGGCAGCCATTGCGCAACTGGAAAGAGGCCGCCTTATCGACTCGACCGACTCCAATGCTTTATGGA
>DATCXS010000354.1:0-12578 GCA_036565645.1 Mucilaginibacter sp. | reverse complement strand
AGCCGGTAGCCGAGGTCTTTATGATGTGCTTTCAGTTTTTCCAGGTTTGCGTCTTTTTCCGCTTCGCTGTCCCAATGGATATAGCCGCCATAGTCGTGATTGCCCAGGATAGAGAACTGCCCGTACGGAGCTTTTAGCTGGCCAAAATTGGCAATGTATGGTTCAATCTCCCAGGCGGCATTGTTCACCAGGTCGCCGGTAAAAACAAAGAGGTCGCTTTTTTGCGCTTTAGCCAAATCAATACCTTTTTGTACGGCATGGATATTATCAAAACTGCCTGCGTGGATATCGGAGATCTGGGTAATGGTAAAGCCGTCGAAAGCTTCGGGTAAGTCGTCAAAATAAATAGTTTGTTTATGCAGGCGGTAGTCATACTTACCGCGAAACATCGCATAGAAAAAACCGAAAAATGGAAAAGCCGCCAGCAGGACCGCCAGTTCGCTGATAAACAGGCGCCGCGCCGGGATATAAGCCTTGTTAACCGAATCTTTATGCTTATTAATGGCATTAACGATACCCGCTATGCCTCGGCCCACATCGCCCAGAAACAGCACCAGTACAAATACCAGCTTGGTGAAAAAAAATGTCAGGAACAGGCTGAACATCCATTCGTGAAAAGGCAGCATGCCCTTTGCTGTACTGAAACTGCCAAACCCTACCAAAAAAACTACGGTAACCCCGACAGAGATTATTAAAAATCCCCAGCAAACAATACTACGTGCCAACACCGACTGCCAGTTGTTAGTCAAGGTGCGCAAGCCTTTAAATACATACCAGTCGAACAGGAAACTAATTGCCGCCAGTATCAGGAAAATTCTGAAAAAACCGCCTCTGTGCATGTAATTATAAGATAAGACTGCAAGTTAGAAAACCTCTTTAAACGAGAAAATTTAAACTGCAAAAAAAGCCTTTCCCTTGTAGGAAAGGAGCGGGAACAGGCTCTGGTCGATGTTGTCCAGTATACAAGTGATGCGGTGATAACACCGACCACAAGCAAAAGACTGCAAGTTAGAAAACCTCTTTAAACGAGAAAATTTAAACTGCAAAAAAAGCCTTTCCCTTGTAGGAAAGGGGCGGGAACAGGCTCTGGTCGGTGTTGTCCAGTATACAAGTGATGCGGTGATAACACCGACCACAAGGCAAACAAAAAAGCCTTTTTGGGATCATCCCAAAAAAGCTTTCTCAAAAAGTGCTCCCGACGAGATTCGAACTCATATCGATGGTACCGGAAACCATAATTCTATCCATTGAACTACGGGAGCAGTATTGTGTCGGCAAATATATAAAATTGCTTTAACCCCGGCGCTAATTGCCTGTTAAATGTAAACATATCCCAAACAACCCGGCGCCATACCGGTTTTTAGTACTTTTGCCGCCAATATTCAAATAGTTTAAAATGTTTTGGCAGGCTAATCGTCTGCCATCTGTATAATGAGAAAAAGAGTTCTGTACATACTGATACTTTGGCTGTTTGCCGATGTTTATTTCTTCACGGCAGTCACTACGCTGACTGCTAACCCCACCTGGCTTTGGGCCTACTGGTCGGTTGATATATTAATAGTGGCCGGTGTGATCTTTACTATATTTGGCCCTAAAAGGGGCGAGGCGCCCGGGGCTATTTCGTGGGTGATGGCGCTGATGCTGCTTTCGGCTGTGCCAAAGATACTGGGCACACCTGTTTTATTAATCGAGGATGTGGTTCGTGCCTTCAATGGTTTCCCGCCACGCAGCATTTGGGTGAGCGAGCTGGCTTTGATAATAGCTGCTATTCCGTTTTTAGGATTGCTGTTTGGCTTAACCCGCGGACGGCACCGCTATACTGTACATAAGCATACCCTGTATTTCCCCGACCTGCCCGAAGCCTTCGACGGCTTTACGCTGACACAGCTTTCAGACATTCATGCAGGCAGTTTTACCAGCGAAAAAGGTGTTAACAAAGGCATCGACCTGGTCAATGCCCAGCACAGCGACGTCATTCTGTTCACCGGCGACCTGGTTAACAACAAAGCGTCCGAGATGATTCCCTGGATACCTGCCTTCGCGCGTTTACAGGCTCCGCTGGGCAAATACTCGGTACTGGGTAACCACGATTACGGTGATTATACCCAATGGGAAAACAAGGCCGTAAAAGCCGCGAACCTTATCAGCCTTAAAAACGTGCATAAGCAAATTGGTTTCAGGCTTTTGCTGGATGAGGCGATAACCCTCACTAAAAATGGCCAAACCATTTCTATTATTGGTGTAGAGAACTGGGGGAAGGGTGGTTTCCACAAATATGGCGACCTGGAGAAAGCAGTTGCCAATGTCCCTGACGACCAGTTTAAGATCCTGATGTCGCACGATCCATCGCATTGGGAAGCCAAGGCGCTGAACCACTTGAAACATATCCATCTGACATTATCAGGCCATACCCACGGTGCACAGTTTGGCATCGAGCTGTTTGGCTTTAAATGGAGCCCGATAAAATATGTCTACAAGCAATGGGCTGGCCTGTATAAGCAAAAAGACAGATACCTGTATGTTAACCGAGGTTTCGGTTTCCTGGGATTAAAGGGCAGGGTAGGGATTTGGCCGGAGATAACGGTACTGACGCTTCGCAAGAACCAAGAGTAAAGAATCAAGAGTAAAGAATCAAGAGTAAAGATACTTTATGATCTGATTTTTAGCTCTTGTATTTTATGCTGAGTGATGCAGATTTTAATCTTGGTTCTTTACTCTTGGTTCTTGACTCTTAAATTATACGTTAAACCTGAAATGCATAATATCGCCATCCTCAACTATGTAGCTCTTACCCTCGACACCTAATTTACCGGCCTCTTTAATGGCGGCTTCAGAGCCGTTGTATTTTACAAAGTCATCATACTTGATAACCTCGGCGCGGATAAAGCCTTTCTCAAAATCGGTATGGATAACGCCCGCAGCTTGCGGAGCGGTAAAGCCTTGTGTGATGGTCCAGGCGCGTACTTCCTGCACACCTGCCGTAAAGTAAGTGGCCAGGTTAAGCAGCTTGTAGGCAGCCTTGATCAGCTTGTTTACGCCCGACTCAGTCAGTCCCATATCATTCAAAAACATTTCACGCTCCTCGAATGATTCCAGCTCTGCAATTTCGGCTTCAATTTGTGCCGATATGATCAGCACACCGGCATTTTCGTCCTTTACCGCTTCTTTAACTTTGTCAACATAAGCGTTTCCGGTATTTACTGATGCTTCGTCGACATTACAAACGTAAAGCACCGGTTTAGCAGTGAGCAGAAAAAGGTCGGCAATATATTCCTGATCTTCGTCGGCAATAGGGGCTGTACGTGCCGATTTACCTTTCAGCAAATGCTCTTTAACCACCGTCAGCACCTCAAAGGTTTTCTTTGCTTCTTTGTCGCCGCCGGTTTTGGCCATTTTCTCGACTTTCTGTATCTTTTTGTCGATACTATCCAGATCTTTTAGCTGTAGTTCAGTGTCAATAATTTCTTTATCGCGCAATGGGTCAACACTGCCATCAACGTGGATAACGTTGTCGTTATCAAAGCAACGTAATACATGCAAAACAGCGTTGGTAGCACGTATATTGCCTAAAAACTGGTTACCCAAACCTTCGCCTTTGCTGGCGCCTTTTACCAGACCGGCAATGTCTACAATCTCAATTGTATTAGGTACAATAGATTTCGGGTTAACAATCTCGACCAGTTTGGTCAGGCGCTCGTCGGGCACGGTTATTACACCTACGTTTGGTTCAATAGTGCAAAACGGAAAGTTAGCCGCCTGCGCCTTGGCGTTTGATAAGCAATTAAAAAGAGTTGATTTCCCGACATTAGGCAAACCCACTATACCACATTGTAAAGCCATATTTTATTTATAGAGTCAAGAGTAAAGAATCAAGAATTAAGAATAAAGATTCAAGAATCAAGAAAGTCTTTGCTCTTGGCTCTTGATTCTTGAATCTTCAAAAGCTGCAAAGATAACAGAAAATACTGCCTTATAATTTGAAAAAATAAACGACTTTTGCAGCAGCAAAACAGAAACGGTAAACCCATGTAAAAATACGCTCATTATGATGGAAGAAATGGTTGAACAAATTGAGTTGTTGCTGGAGCAAAATAACGAGCAACAACTTGGCGAATACTTAAACAACCTTAATATATCAGACGTTGAGGAACTGATAGATGAGCTTCCGCAATATGGGCCCCGTTTTATTGAGACTTTGTCGCTTAACCGTGCGGTAAACGTGTTCAGGATCCTGGATTTCCCGACCCAGGAGCGCATTGTCAAAAAACTTTCAGGAAAAAAGACGGTCGAAATTATTACCGAGCTGCCGCCCGATGACCGTACAGCATTTTTTGCCGAGCTGCATGGCGATGCTGTAAAAGCACTCATTGTACACCTATCGCCGGCCGACCGCAAGGAGGCTTTATCCTTGCTGGGTTATGAGGAAGACAGCGTTGGCCGTTTGATGACGCCCGATTACATTGCTGTTAAAAAAAGCTGGGATGTTAACCGCGTACTGGCCCACATCCGCCAATATGGTAAAAACTCGGAGACCATTGATGTGATCTATGTTTTGGGCGACAGAGGGGTTTTGCTGGATGATATCCGTATCCGCGAGATCTTGTTGGTCGACCCTGATACCAGGATAAGTCAGCTGATGGACGGACGCCTGATCTCGCTTAAAGCAACTGATCCGCAAGAGGAAGCCATTAATATATTTAGGATGAACAACCGCACAGCTCTGCCGGTCACAGATGATCAGAATGTATTGTTAGGCATTGTTACCGTAGACGACATTCTTTGGATAGCCAATGAAGAATATACCGAGGATATTCAAAAAATTGGTGGTACCGAGGCTTTGGACGAACCGTATTTGGATATCAACCTGTTTACTTTAGTTAAAAAGCGTGTGGGCTGGCTTATAGTGCTGTTTTTAGGCGAGATGCTGACGGCTACGGCGATGGGTTATTTCCAGGTGGAAATTGAAAAGGCTGTGGTGCTGGCACTATTTATCCCGCTTATTATCTCCAGTGGTGGTAACAGCGGCTCACAAGCGTCGACCTTAATTATACAAGCCATGGCCCTTGGCGAAATTACGGTGGCCGACTGGTGGCGGGTTATGCGCCGCGAAATTATATCGGGGCTGATGCTGGGTGTGGCATTGGGCTTAATCGGCTTTCTGCGGATAGCACTTTGGAGCGGGTTTAGTAATATTTATGGCCCGCATTGGTTGTTAGTCGCATTTACGGTTGGTGTGTCATTGGTAGGGGTGGTACTGTGGGGGTCATTAGCCGGATCAATGTTGCCGCTGCTGTTAAAAAAATTAGGTGCCGACCCGGCAACTTCATCCGCGCCATTTGTGGCTACCCTGGTCGACGTTACCGGGCTGATCATTTATTTCAGCATTGCGGTAATTATTATGAGTAGTCTTTTGATTAAATAAATTATTGTTAGATTTAAGGAACCAAATCAATTAGTAAACCTTAAATCTTAAACAATGGAAGAGACTTTTACAAACGACACTCCGCATGTTCCTGCCGAACCACAGGGCATAGTTTTATTGAAGGATGCCCAATCATATCTGGTAATTGCCGGCAGATGGGCCAAATTCTTAGGTATTCTTGGTTTTATAGGCACCGGGTTCGTTGTTTTATGCGCCTTATTTATCGGCACCATCATGTCGGCTTTACCGGGCTTTTCAAGGACCGGCAGAATGTTTGCAATTCCGGGAGGAGGAATACTGACATTCTTTTACATTCTGATAGCCATATTTTACTTTTTCGTTTCGCTTTACACTTACCAGTTTGGTACTAAAGTAAAGGATGGCGTAACTTTTGGCAGCTCTGCTACAGTAACTGATGGTTTAAACAAGCTTAAATCGGTTTTTAAATTGGTTGGCATCGTAACCATTGTCATGATGATACTTTATGTGTTCATCCTTATTGGTGTCATCATTTTCGCATCTCGAATGACGCACATGGCAACAGGCTATTAATTATAAAAAACTGTAAAAACAAAAGCCCTGCCGGTAGGCGGGGCTTTTACTTAGGTTTATAATAAAGTTTTAGTTGGCTCTTATTATAAATTCTCGAAAGAGAAATCATCATCGGCGGTAGCTCTGGCAGTTTCCGGCGAGTCGCTGTACTCGTAGCGTTTTTCAACAACTTCCTGATGTTCTTTGATGTAGTCGATAGTTCCGTTCAGGCCCTCAATAAATTTCTCAAAATCTTCTTTGTACAAAAATATTTTGTGCTTGATAAAAACGCCATCCTCCAATCTTTTCTTGCTTTCGGTAATAGTTACATAATAATCGTTTGACCGTGTAGCTTTTACATCAAAAAAATAAGTCCTTTTTCCCGCTCTGACTTTCTTTGAAAAAACCTCTTCGCGCTCTCTGTTGTCAAAATCTCCCATGCTTAGTATTGTTGTAGTTTAGTTTTGTTAGGCATAAATATAAATAATTTTTTAAACCACAAGTATTAAAACAAATATTATTAACTTTTTTTAATGAATTAAGTATGAAAGCAATTAATATTTTTTAGTTGTCCGATAATTCTTCTTCTTCAAGTAATTGTTTTTCATACAGTTCAAAATATGTCCCCTGTTGTTGCATAAGGTGCTGATGGTTGCCTTGCTCAATAATTTCGCCGTTATCCATCACCAGAATTTTATCGGCATTTTTTATGGTTGATATACGGTGCGCAATAATAATGCTTGTTTTGCCTTGCATAATACGGCCCAGGTTTTGCAATATTTCTTCCTCGGTACGTGTATCAACAGCCGACAGGCAATCGTCAAAGACTAATATCTGCGGATGTTTTACAATAGCCCGCGCAATAGATACACGCTGCTTTTGTCCGCCGGATAAGGTAACACCCCGCTCGCCAATCAATGTTTCAAAACCTTTTTCCAGCTCCATGATGTTGTTATAAACTGCGGCATCTTTGGCAGCTTGTTCAACTTTGGGCCTATCCAGCACATCGGCACTAAAAGCGATGTTATTGGCTATGGTGTCCGAAAAAAGGAAAACCTCCTGCGGTACAAAGCCAATCTGCGAGCGATAGCTTTCCAGGTTAAGTTGCTTTACAGGCTGCTGATCTATCAATATCTCTCCGCCGGTGGTATCATACATCCGCAGCAATAAATTAGCTATGGTTGACTTGCCCGAGCCTGTGCGGCCAATAATAGCCACCATCTCGCCGGGGCTAACTGTGAACGTTATATTTTTTAAAGCCTGGATACCGGTATCAGGGTAAACAAAAGACACATTTTTAAACTCGATCAATCCGTTAATCACGCGGGCTGGTACATCCGGCGATATGATCTCGGGTTTTTGATGCAGAAACTCATTGATGCGTTTTTGCGAGGCCGCCGCGCGCTGGATCAATGATGTCACCCAACCTAAAGCCATCACGGGGAAGGTAAGCAGGTTGAGGTACACCAAAAACTCGACAATGTTGCCGGGCGTTATGTTTCCCTTCATTACCTCTACACCGCCTATGTAAATAGTAACAACATTGCTAAATCCAACCAAAAATAACATCAGCGGGTAAAAAGAGGCTTGCACTTTAACCAGCGCCATGGAGTGGGTTTTATAATCGTCGCTTTCCATTGCAAATTTTTCGCGCACATGGCTTTCACGTACGTACGATTTCATGATGCGGATGCCCGAAAAATTCTCCTGCACAAAACTGGACAGGGCAGAGAGGCGCTCCTGGATCTTCTCACTACGAAAGTTAATAACGTTGTTTACGTAATAAATGATAACAGCAAGAATAGGCAAGGGAGCGACCGAAAATATGGCCAGCCTGACATTAACAATCAACATAGCCGCAATGGCCATGATAAACAGAACCACGGTATTGATAGAATACATGATGCCCGGGCCCAGGTACATACGTACGCGGCTCACATCTTCGGTAACGCGATTCATCAGGTCGCCGGTGTTGTGGCGGCGATAAAAGGCTAATGAAAGATCCTGGTAATGACTATAGATCTCGTTCTTCTGATCGTACTCAATATGGCGCGACATCAAAATAATAGTTTGCCGTACAAAAAACAAAAATAAACCACTTATGAGTGACAGTACCAATACCAATACACCAAACAACAGCAAACTGGCGCCAAAAATGTCATAGATCATGCCCTGGCGGTTAAAGCCGGCAAAGAGATGATAAACACCTATGTTTTCCGTCACCAGATCGAGCGCTTCGCGGATAACCTGCGCCGGCAGCACCTTGAAAATATTGGATATAACAATGAATATAACACCCGGTATCAGCCGCCAGCGATATTTAACAAAGAATTTATTTAGATAAGCAAGATCTTTCATGAATAGAAGCCCTGTGCGAATGCCGGGTTAACAAAAGTACTTTATTTGGATTTGATTTTCGTAGAAAATCGGCTTTCGCGTTTTAAACTGAAAAATGCCAGATCATCCTCGCCGCGGCGAAGATTACCTTCGCGTATGAGTCCGGCTTTTTCCAGAACCCTTTGCGACGCGATATTTTCAAAGGTGGTAACCGCCACAATTTCTGCAACCGACGGGTCGGTAAAGCCGTGTTCAATTATGGCCAAAGCCATTTCGGTACCCAGGCCGCGGCCCCAGTATTTTTGCTCCATGCTGTAACCCAGCTCCATTATGGTTTTGTCGTTATTAAACGGCCTCAGCAGGCAGCTGCCAATAAAATGGCCGGTACAGTTGTCAAACATGCCCCATATACCACTGGTTTTGCTATCGATATATTGATTTAGGGCGATGTTAAATATAGCGGTTCGCTCTTCGCGGCTGCGTTTAGGCAAATGCAGCGTTACCCTTTCATCGTTAAAATGGCCGAGATAGACTTCAAGCTCATCCGGCAAAAATTCGCGGATGATAATCCGTAGGGTTTGAGTGATGACGGTCATGTTTCAAATGTAAGAAGCCCCCCCTAAATCTCCCGCGGAAGGGAGACTTTTTTATCGTATATTTTTTTAAAAAGCCGCTCTCAACCGGGGATGGTTTGGGAGCAACTTAAGTTAAATAGTAAAACTCCTTTGTTGCATAAAAAAAATATCTACTTTTGTTACGCCTTTAAATAAATATGCCAATCCCAAAATCCACCGACTCTATATTCACCCAGCTTGCAGATAGCGGGCATAAAAAGGTTGTTTACTGCAGCGATCGCGACACCGGCTTAAAAGCCATTATAGCTATTCATAATACCGTATTAGGCCCTGCACTGGGCGGCGTACGCATGTGGACCTATAAAACCGAAGCTGAAGCTTTGGACGATGTGCTGCGCCTGTCAAAAAGTATGACCTACAAAGCTGCTATATCGGGCCTTAATCTGGGTGGCGGCAGCGCGGTGATCATCGGCGACTCGCGGAAGGAAAAGACCGAGGTGCTGATGCGCAAATTTGGCCGTTTTGTAAAAAATCTGAATGGCGAGTTTATTGCCGGCGAGGATGTAGGCACCAATCCGCGCGATATGGAACATATCCGTATGGAAACCGAGTATGTGGCCGGTCTGCCCGAAACCATTGGCGGTAGCGGCGACCCGGCACCTATTGCAGCTATGGGCGTTTTTATGGGTATTAAAGCATCGGTAAAAGAGGTGTTTGGTACCGATAGCCTGACCGGCAAGCGCGTTATTGTACAAGGCATTGGTCACGTAGGCGAGCATTTGGTAAAATTGCTGCGCGATGAAAACGTTAAAGTTTATGTGAGTGACATTAACGACGACCGTACGCGCCAGATATCAAAAAAATACGGTGCCGAGGCAGTGGCCAATCATAGTATTTTTGATATCGATGCAGATATTTATTCGCCTTGTGCTTTAGGCGGAACCGTTAATACGCAAACTATTAATAAACTAAAGTGCGGCATTATTGCCGGTTCTGCTAACAACCAGTTAGAGGACGAAGATGTACACGGACAATTATTACTTGATAAAGGTATTATATTTGCTCCCGATTACGTTATCAATGCAGGAGGAGTGATTAATTGTTATTCGGAGTTAATGGGCTTTGCCAAAAAGCGGTCATTGCAGTTAACCGAGAATATTTATGAGGCAACGCGCAACGTTTTAAAACTTTCTAAAACCGAAAATATTTCTACTATTGTTGCGGCAAACAAAATTGTTGAAAAGCGCATTGCCGACATTGACAAAGTAAAATCAGGCTACTAAAAACAAACAATAAATAAACATTCAACCAACAGGATTTGAAAGATCCTAAATCGTTCTTACAATGTTAAACAGAAGGCACCTACGGGTAAAAGTATTACAGTCATTATACGCATATCATCAAACCCATGCGGCTAATATTAAACAACAGGAAAAAGGCTTACTGCAAAGCATAGATGAGGTATACGAAATGTATATCTGGATGTTATCGCTGATATCAGAAGTTGT
The DNA here is from genome assembly GCA_036565645.1 of Mucilaginibacter sp. Lineage (GTDB taxonomy): Bacteria > Bacteroidota > Bacteroidia > Sphingobacteriales > Sphingobacteriaceae > Mucilaginibacter. The sequence goes on along the minus strand of DATCXS010000354.1, from coordinate 2,205 downwards.
TGCTTATGCCGAAATTGATGCTAATGAGCGCGCGCACAAACATTTACCAACCAAAGAGGATCTGAATGCTAATCAGAAAATATTAACAAACCGGTTCAGTACCTCTTTAAGCCAAAACAAAGAGTTTTTGGCCGGTATGAAAAAATATAAGGTAGAGTGGTCATTTGAACCTGAACTGATTAAAACGTTATTTACTGTTCTGAAAAACTCGCCGGAGTACGCCGAATATCTTGAGAAAACAGACGATACCATCCAGACGGACAAAGATATCATCAAATTCATCTTTAAAAAGGTTATCCTGAAATCAACCCTGGCCGACCAGGTGTTTGAAGAAAAGTTTATATTTTGGCCGGTAGATAAAGATGTATTGCAGGCATTAATAGCCAAGACATTCAAAAACTTCCAGTTTGATGAACCTGAGAAAAATAAACTGGCCGAGGTAACCGGCAATTGGGAAGAAGACAGAGAGTTTATTATCCAACTGCTCGAAACCTCTATCCGTTATGATAAAGATTACCAGGAGCTTATCACAGCCAAAACGCAGAACTGGGAGCCTGAGCGTATTGCCATGATGGATACCTTGCTCATGAAAATGGCTATTGCCGAGTTTGTCAATTTTAGCTCGATACCGGTAAAGGTTACTATTAATGAGTACCTGGAAATATCCAAAGAGTACAGTACGCCCAAAAGTAATTCGTTTATAAACGGTATATTAGACAAAATTTTATTTGAGCTTAAAGCCGAAAAGAAAATTAACAAAATAGGCAGAGGATTAATAGAATAACACTACGACATATGAGAAAACTGCTTTTAGCAACATTAATGGCAGGCGCATTAATGGCTTGCAATCAAAAAAAGAAGGCTGACATCAAGTACACTACTGATGGTTCAGACATTAGGTATGAATCGTCTACTTATGATTTTGGCAAAATAAAACAAGGGGCAGCTGTGACTCACAGCTTTAAATTTACCAACACAGGTAAATCGCCTTTAATTATTACATCGGCTATGGCATCATGTGGTTGTACCACGCCTACCTGGCCAAAAAGCCCGGTTATGCCCGGCGATACCGGTTCAATTTCGGTTACTTTTAACAGCGCGGGTAAATCTGGTTTACAGGATAAATTAATTACTATTACTGCAAACACACAACCGGCACAAAGTATTGTGCATTTACTCGGCGAAGTACTTACACCAAATAAATAAAAAATGACAGCAACTATTTTATTACAGGCCACAGGCGGTATCGGTATAGCACAGTTATTACCGTTCGCATTAATAATCGTGGTATTTTATTTCTTCATGATCCGTCCGCAGGTAAAAAAGCAAAAGGATCAAAAGACATTTGCCAATAATCTGAAAAAAGGTGATAAGGTGATTACTACTTCAGGTATGCACGGCAAAGTTATAGAAATAGCAGATGCCACCATTTTGGTCGAAACAGAAGGCGGTCACAAAGTTCGTTTCAACAAAAGCGCCATTTCTTTAGATGATACAAAAGCATTAAACGCACCTGTTTCAACTAAATAATTTAAGATACCGTACATTTAAAGGCGGAAGGTAAAGGTGGAGGATTTTAACCCTGCATCTTTTGCCTTTCGCCTTTTAGCTTTTACCTTTACAGCAAAATGGCCATATTAAAATTATCGGTAACAGAACGCAGGCGCATATCGGCATTTGTAACATGCCTGGTGCTAGCTTTGGTTGCCTGGATAATTACGATATTGTCAAGTACTTACAATTATAACGTAAAAGAAATCATCACCTTTAAAAACGCGCCGCTTAAACGGGCTTTTCACTCGCTGCAGTCTGACACGGTTAATGTTACTGTAAAAGGCACCGGCTGGCAAATGTTGTTTTCAAAAATTAAGTCAGCTAACCACACCCTCAGGGTCGATCTGGGTGCGCTGGATAATCAGGATTTCGTGATACTAAGCAGGCAACTGTATGCCATTAATGACGAAAAGGTTATTAATAACCAGATCATAGCCATAAGCCCGGATACTTTGTATTTTGATTTTACCAACCGTAGCGTAAGGCGTGTGCCCGTACAACTGGTAAAATCTATCAAATACACGCAGCAGTTTACACAATCAGGCAATGCCCGCATCAAGCCGGCTTACGTCACCATCAGCGGGCCGAGTAACCTGATCGATAAGATCAACGTTTGGCGCACAGACTCTTTAGTACTTAAAAATATTAATG
>DATCXS010000314.1:0-5226 GCA_036565645.1 Mucilaginibacter sp. | reverse complement strand
AGGGTCGTACGAGCCGTTCCATACCCGGTCAAAACCGGCCTGTGCAGTAGTGAGATAGGTGGCGTTACCCGTTAACTGGTTAGCGCGGCACAGGGCCATTACCCACCACATCATATCGTCGTAAATAAACCAAACGGTGGTGTTGTTCCAGTTAAAATGATCGTACTTGTTATAGCCGCCGGTGTACATATCAGTAACACGGGTTAAATCGGCCGATTTACGGGTGCGGATATAGTTATCCATAGCCATATCCCAGAAAATGGCATTTGTCCAGATAGCGGCATCGGCATCTTTTAAGGTAGTACTGTAATAAAGTTTGTTAGATGAGTTGTAACAGGCATTGTTAAAGGCGGCGTAGGCCGTAGACGCATCAGCAGGGTCCCAGGAGTTAAGTGCCTCTTTGATAGGCGGCACAGAGCCTAAAGCCATTTTGTCGGCGGGCGAGGCGTCCCTTTTTTTGCAACTTAAAAACGCGAAACACGCGCCAAGCATCAGGATAGTTGTTTTCTTCATGATTGTAGGAATTAGTAGTAATTATTGTTTTGATTAATTGTACAACAATAAACTGTAGTTCAACTACCACAAGCTATTTCGGCGCCCGGCAAAAATCGCGTACAGCAAAACCTGCTAAAACAACTTATCCGATAAGGTATGATGGTCTGCGAGGGGGGGGAGGCCGACCAGGTTATAATCCGACTTTCTTATACGTTAAACTTGTATAAAAGAGTTACATAATAATTAGCAACGGAATATCTGCCAAAGTGTTTGTTTAAAACTAAACCAAAGCCGTTCTGTATTGAACGGGGTTGTTGCTATTAAAGCCTGCAAAGTTTCCGTTAACGGTCATTGTAGCTGGCGAGCCAACTAATCTTAACAGCCTGACAATTTAACTTCTGAATTTGTAAATCGGTTTGACGAAGCAAGATATTTATTGTTTATTTTTTTTAAAAGAGATAAATATTTATTGATAAACAATAAATATTTATTATATTTACGACGTAATTTAAAATCCTCAAATCATTATGAAAAGAATTTCAGTACTATTTCTTCAGGCAACCATCGTGCTTATCGGCATTGTGGCACTTGCCATTTTGATTCGACTTCCGTTAACTGAGGGAAGGGCCGCAAATTTAGACCTGCTCAGCATTTACCTTGACCCGTTCATTTTGTATGGATATGCAGCATCAATCGCTTTTTTTGTTGCGCTGTATAAGGCGTTCAAATTACTTGGCTATATCGGACAAAATAAAGTATTCTCATTAAACTCTGTTAAGGCTTTAAAGAGTATAAAGTATTGTGCTATCGTACTCAGCATTTTAATTGTGATGGCAGGATTATTCATAAGGTTATTCCATAATAAAGAAGATGACCCCGCAGGTTTTCTTGCCATTTGTATTGTAACTACTTTCGTTTCTGTCGTAGTTGCAACTGCTGCTGCCATATTTGAAAAAATATTGCAAAATGCTATAGATATGAAATCTGAAAACGACTTAACAATTTAAGTTATGCCAATTATTGTAAACTTAGACGTGATGATGGCAAAACGAAAAATTTCTCTGAATGAACTTTCAGAACGAGTTGATCTGACATTATCTAACCTTTCTATCTTAAAAACCGGGAAGGCGAAAGCAATACGCTTTAGCACCTTAGACGCAATTTGTAAAGCATTAGACTGCCAGCCGGGTGATATTTTGGAATATATAAATGACGAAAAAACAACAACGGACCGCTAACAAAGGGTTTGCCGTAATAGCGGGGAAATAGCCTTTAAAAATCCGGCTACCGTATTTTTGGCTAAAGCCTGTATGCTTGATGCTGTTTTTCCGCCCCATAAATGGGACGGCAATGAATTAAAGCGGTGTTAAATTGCATTTCATTGCCGTTTGGCTTTTAGCCAACGGTTTAAAGGGCACAATAGGATGGCTTTAGCCAAAATTTCCAAATTGAACTTTTAAAAGTGATCCCTGAACGTAATAGCGGTTGAAGTGTTTCGTATGAACATTTATTGCTAAATTTAAACTTAGGATCAACAACTATGCTATAATGCCATTATTTGGCAAGTTCTCAAACGTTTAAACATATCTGTACGTATATTGTACTTAGATAAGAAACTATACACACAACATAATATGAAAGCAACCCTTAAGAAATTGACATTAAGTGCGGCATTTGCAGCTGCGTCGGTGGTGGCTATGGGGCAGGCGCCAGACACCACAAATCATGTTGAAACCCGACCGCCTAACAGCGATTATAAACCGGCCTTTGTCGGCCAGACCCGCATTCATGGCGTAAAAACCAGGATGCCGGTTGAGGCTACTGTAATTAACAGCGATCTGAAATCGCCCTGGGGTATCCACGTGCTGCCTGATGGCCGCTTTTTAATCACGGGTAAGCAAGGTTCTATGCAGATATTAAAAATGGATGGCATGCTGGACAAACAGATCACCGGTTTCCCGCCGGTATTGGCGAAAGGGCAAGGCGGCTTATTAGATGTAAATATTGATCCCGACTTTACCCGCAACCGTATGGTATACTGGGATTATGCCGAACCGGGCGATGACGGCGCAACCTTAGCCATTGCAAAAGGAAAATTATCTGCCGACGAGACTAAACTTGAAAATGTAGTAGTGATATACCGCGCATCGCCGAAATACAAAGGTACTTTGCAATATGGGTCACGTATTCTGTTTGATAAAAAAGGCGATCTGTTTGTAAGTACCGGCGAACGCAGCGGCGAAGATATCCGCGTAAAAGCGCAGGATCTAAGTGCGACAATAGGCAAGGTGATCCACATTACTAAAGACGGCAAGCCTGTTGCTAACGGGCCGTTTGCTAAAACCCCGGGCGCTAAGCCCGAGATATTTGCCTACGGCTTCAGAAACCCTGAGGGCATGGCCTGGAACCCGGTAACCGGCGAATTGTGGGAAGATGAATTTGGTCCGCGTGGCGGCGACGAGATCAACATCATTCGCGCCGGCAACAACTATGGCTGGCCCTACGTTACTTACGGTATTGAGTACAGTGGTAAAAAAGTTTATGACGGCATTCAGCAAAAAGAAGGCATTACGCAGCCTGTTTATTATTGGGACCCCAGCATATCGCCGTCGGGCATTACCTTTTATACCGGCAATCTGATCCCCGAATGGAAAAACAATTTGATGGTTGGCGGCTTAGGCGGCACCCAGATTGCGCGCCTTGTTATTAAAGACAATCATGTAGTTGGCGAGGAACGCCTGTTTAAAAACAAGAATGAACGCTGGCGCGCATTAACTACCGGCAAAGATGGTGCCTTATATGCCGTTACTGATGGCGGTAAGTTGTATCGTATTGCGCCGGGCAAATAGTTTAGAACCATCCGCTAATACATCATCGTAAGTATCCATCCGGGGACCACCTGATGGATACTTTCAATACCCGTCCTGTCATGTTTTTTCAGGCTACACCCGGATGAATGCTCCGCGATGACCTGGTGGGAGGAACCATTTCGTCGCCAGATACCAAACATTGAAAGCGTTTGGCTATTTTTGCCAGATCTATGATTATTAACGCGTCATCAATTCAAGATCTTACCGGCGCGGCATCACAGCTTGTTGCGTTTGCCGGTACCGAAAAGGTATTTATTTTTCAAGGGGATATGGGTGCGGGTAAAACTACTTTTATTAAAGCCATCTGCGAAGTATTGGGTGTGCAGGAAGCCGTTACCAGCCCCACGTTTGCTATTGTAAACGAATACAACAACGTCGGCAAAAAACTTTATCATTTTGATTTTTACCGGCTTAAAAGGCAAACCGAAGCCTTAGACATGGGCGCCGAAGAATATTTTTATTCGGGCAACTATTGTTTTATTGAATGGCCCGATAAGATCCCTGATATGTTACCCCTGCATTATATCCAGGTAAATATCAGCGTTTTAGCCAATGGTGTCCGGCAAATATCAATTAAAAAAATCTGATGAAATTTTACTACCTTCATGCATCCTAAAAATAAATTATGAGTTCAGGGAAATACAGCGGTTTTTCGGACGTCGCAAAACAAGCTATGATGCAACCGCAAGAGTCGATGCTTGAGGTCAAGAAAAAAAGAAATAAACTTTACATAGGCATACCCAAAGAGATTTCCTTCCAGGAAAACCGCATACCCCTAACCCCCCTTTCTGTGGCCCTACTGGTTAACAACGGCCACGAAGTGATGCTGGAAAGCAATGCCGGCAAAGCTGCCAAATTTTTAGATAAGGATTATTCAGAACAAGGTGCCCAAATTGTTTTTAATACCAAAAAGGTTTACGAAGCCGATATCATCATCAAAATAGCTCCGCCTACTATGGACGAGGTGGCGATGATGAAACCAGGCCAGATCCTGATATCAACACTGCAACTATCATCGCTTAAGCCGGAGCTTTTAAAGGCAATGCTTAAAAAGCAGATCACGGCGCTATGCTTTGAGCATCTGCGCGACGAGGGTAACTCACTAAGCGTAGTACGCGCCATGAGCGAGATTGTGGGTGCAACATCCATCCTGATAGCAGCCGAATACTTAAGCAACATTTTTGACGGCAAGGGCCTGATGCTGGGTGGTATTACCGGGGTGCCGCCTACCGAGATCGTTATTTTAGGCGCAGGCACCGTGGGCGAATATGCTGCGCGTACGGCGATATCTTTAGGAGCAGAGGTAAAGGTATTTGACCCCTCAATTTATAAGCTGCGCCGCCTGCAAAACAACATTGGCACCAAGGTATTTACATCTGTTGTGCAGCCTATAGTTTTAGAAAAAGCCATCACCACCTGCGATGTAGCCATTGGCGCCATACGCGCAGAGGATGGCCGCAGCCCCTGCATAGTTTCCGAATCGACCGTTAGTAAAATGAAGCCCAACTCGGTGGTGATTGACGTAAGTATTGACCAGGGCGGCTGTTTTGAAACTTCAGAAATTACCAACCATACCCACCCTGTATTTCGTAAGTATGACGTGATACACTATTGTGTGCCCAACATTGCGTCGCGGGTAGCGCGTACGGCTACTTATGCTTTAACCAATATCTTCGCTCCTATTCTGTTAGATATGGGCGAGCAGGGCGGCATCAAGAATGTGATCTGGCAAAAACCGGGAATACGCGAGGCCGTGTATATTTATCAGGGGCATCTGACCAATAAACACATCGCCGAGCGTTTCAATATTCCAAATAAAGACCTGGACCTGCTGATCGTTTCGCAGCATTAATGGCTGGTT
>DATCXS010000306.1:0-2550 GCA_036565645.1 Mucilaginibacter sp. | reverse complement strand
CACCAGCCTATAAGCCACTATTGGCCGACGCGGTTAAAATACGCCGTAATCCTGATCTGACAGATAAATCGCCCTATAAGGCCCCCCTAACCTATGCTCCTATTGATAAGCGCCTGGAGCAAAATTCTGAGATCAAACAACTGGACGCTATGAAAATTCCGCCGGTAATTGATACTGTGCCTTATAACAACCTGGTAAGAGGCGGGATAGGTAACCTTAAAACTACTTTTTTTGAAGGCTATTTTGGCAATGGGCAGGATATGGCCATGCAGATTGGCGGCTATGTACGGCACTTTGCACAAAGCAGCAGTTTTTACGCCAATCAAAAAAGCAATAAAGAAGAGATTGGGGTTTACGGCAAAAACATCGGCGAAATAAACACCCTGTCCGGCCGTATAGATTATGTAAGCAAAGGCAATTATTTTTATGGTTATGATAAGTATAATCCGCCGGCGAATTTAGACATAGCTCACCAGTATTTTAACACGCTGAGTGCAGAGGGCGAGATAGCCAAAAACTACCAGGATGTAGAGAACGACTTTACCTATGCGCTTAAATTAAAAGGCTATGCTTTTGGCGATCGTTTCAAGGCGCGCGAGAACAACCTGGTACTATCGGGCTTTGTTAATCAAACTATCAACGAGTTTTATACCGGTTTAAGCGCCTCGCTTGATCTGAGCACACAAAAAGATTCGCTGTACTCCTATAACAACAGCATTGTCCGGTTAAATCCTTACATAAAGTTTCAGGGCGAAAACTATAAGATCGATGCGGGTATAAATATTGTGGATGAATTTGGCTTCGCCGGACGTTTCTCACTCTTCCCCGCTGCTAAGTTAGAGTTTCAGGTGATCCCCAAATACGTGCGTTTGTTTGTTGAGGCTAAGGGCGACGTAAATAAATCATCATTAAGAGATTTTTATAATCACAATCCGTTCCTGGGCAATAACCTGTCCATCAAAAACTCGGTAGATAAGCTTGATCTGAGCGCGGGCTTAAAAGGCACCCTGGCTCCCGGCCTGGGCTTTAAGGCCAACGTCTACCACAACTCGGTTAAAAACATGCCGCTGTTTGTAAGTAACTTTTACTTTGCCGCAGGCCAGAATCGTTTCGCTGTGATCTATGACAATGGCACCGCCACCGTTAACGGCTTTAATGGCGAATTGGATTATAAGGTATCCGGCGCTGTAAATCTTTTCGGCCGCATTGAGTTTAAGGATTATAAATTGGCATCAGAAGAGGAACCATGGAACCTGCCTAAGTTTAAACTAACAGCAGGTACTGCTATAAACATCAATAACAAAGTTAAAGTAACCGGTTCATTATTAATCAGGGGTGTTACTTATGACAGGCCGAACGCTGCTATGTTTACAGCAACTTATGGCGCACCATTACCTACCCCGGTAATAACTGCCGAGGTTAGCCAATATGTAGATTTAAGTGGAAGTGTTGAATATAAAGTAACAAAACAGATATCAATTTTTGGTCGTGTTAATAACATCTTAAATTCGACAAATCAAACCTGGCTATATTATCCTGATTATGGATTTAATATATTTGGCGGCGCGAGTTATAGCTTCTGAGGCATGGAGTAGTAAAATTTAAATTAGCTTTTCGGCTGTTTTAAACTTGGCACTATCGACTTTAGACTTATATTTGAAGTTAACTATTTAACGTTAATTTAGGAAATGGATGTAGGCTTTTATTTAGGCGAATTGCTGATGCAGCAGGGCGAAGTAAGTGTACCCGGTTTGGGTTACTTTGTTCAGGCGCGCATGAGCGGTTATTATGACGAAAATGAACGCAGATTTTATCCGCCCTATCATCAGGTGCAGTTTGATCTACAAACAATAGACGACGATGCGCTGGCCGAATATATTGCTGTAAAAAAGAATATCTCGGTAGCATCTGCACGTTACTTTGCCGAAAAATATATTACCAACTTAAAGCAACAAGCCCTAATAACCGAAATACCCATTGGTAACATCGGCTGGTTTTATACAGAGTTGGCGCAATTGGCTTTCAGACCGGCACCCAAGATCATTGACGATACCGTTTTTTTTGGCTTTGAGCCGGTAAGCATTAACAAAGCTGATGATATAAGGCCGGTTGAAGAACGCCCGACAGTTGAACTTAATTTCCCTAACCGGACACCAATTGATGTCGAAGAAGCCCGGGATGCTTTTGTTCAGCCGCCTCTGGTAAATGATGAGCCGGCGAATCTACTGTCGTATGAAACAGAACCGGAAAATGCTATTGCTCCGGACCTTTTTGAGCCTCAAGAAGAACATACCACCTCCTCATTCAGCAGACTATTACGTGTGATGCTGTTTATTTTGATCGGTATCATCATCATCGGTGCAGGTATATTTGCTTTATACCGTTATCAGCCTGATACATTTGCCAGGATCACTTTTTGGAAACGCCTGCAACCGTTTATAGAAAACGCGCAACCAAAACTTATACCGGCTGTAAAACCTGTAGACACCCTGGCAAGTGATACATCAGCAAGTGACACATCAAGGAGAGATACTAACATAGTAACGGCAG
>DATCXS010000294.1:0-3515 GCA_036565645.1 Mucilaginibacter sp. | reverse complement strand
CTTGCTCAGAACCGGATCAGCCGAGTGCGAAACAAAGGCAGCAAACGAAAAAAATGAAAAAATAAGGCACAATCCGGTTAATGCCCGAACTTGTATTTTCATGATGCAGGTGTTAGGTTTAAATTTTTAAATATATCAGCGCTGTTTAGGCGATGTCGGCTCAGCGTCGGAAAAGATAAAGATGCCAGCAGTAAAAAAGACTTTTCATAATCGGGGGAAAGATTAAGTTATTGGTTACAACTAATGTAAACAGATTATTACATTGAATGCAAATAAAAGGCGTTTTGAACTTAAAAAAATGACGTATAAGTCATTTTTTTAAGACTATATAAGTGTTTTTAAACAAATAAACCGGTGCCGCTTTTTTCAGCAACACCGGTTATTAACCAACTCAAACTAAATAATGTAGTGCCAACCCCCTAATTAGCCTACTATTAGCAGTTGTATTATGGTGATATGGTTAAGGTTATTTGAAGGTAAAAATTATAATAATAAGTTTTGTTGTTCATTTTGTTCACATTTTTTGAGTCTCTCAATTTTCTGTAAACAAGCACATTAGGTGCGGCTTCTTAATGGTTGAGACTGCATTTAGATTATTTCATTCAGATAATCCCTCGCCTGCTTCTTATATTTTTTAGCGGTTTATTCAAAGATTTACTACTTTGCAGTATATAACACCATTAATAAACAGTACACCGCATTTTTTTAATTAATTAAAAGTGCCCTTCATTTAATATAAGTATGTCTAAATTTCGTAGTGCAGACTGGTTCGGCAAGAGAGATAAAATGGGTTTCATATATCGCAGCTGGATGAAAAACCAGGGCATGCCGGAGGATATGTTTGACGGCCGGCCGGTGATTGGTATTTGTAACACATGGTCTGAACTTACGCCCTGCAATGCGCATTTACGTGATATTGCCGAAAGTGTACGCCGTGGTGTGCTTGAAGCAGGGGGCTTTCCGGTCGAGTTTCCGATCATGTCGCTGGGCGAAACTTTATTGAAACCTACGGCTATGCTGTTCAGAAACCTGGCAAGCATGGATGCCGAGGAATCTATCCGTGGTAATCCTATAGACGGGGTGGTGCTGCTTACCGGTTGCGATAAAACCACACCATCCACCATGATGGGCGCTGCCAGTGTCGATCTGCCTACCATTGTAGTGCAGGGCGGGCCAATGCTGAACGGGAAGTACAAGGGCCACGACATAGGCTCGGGTACTAACGTATGGACATTTACCGATGATTTAAAAACCGGCGCCATGAGCTATGCCGAGTTCACCGAGGCAGAAAGCTGCATGTCCAGAAGCCCCGGTCATTGTATGACGATGGGTACGGCATCCACTATGGCTTGCATGGTAGAATCGCTGGGTATGTCCCTGAGTGGAAGTGCCGCTATACCTGCTGTTGATTCAAGACGTAAACGTATAGCACAACTGTCGGGCAGGCGCATTGTGGAGATGGTGAAGGAAGATTTTAAAATGTCGAAGATCCTTACCCGCTCAGCTTTTGAGAATGCTATAAAAGTAAACGCGGCTATAGGCGGGTCATCTAACTTTGTCATTCACTTAACGGCCATTGCGGGCCGGATGGGTGTGCCGTTGGATATTGAGGACTTTGATAAGCTGGGCAGCAAAATACCTTTGCTGGTTAATCTGATGCCATCGGGTAAGTTTTTGATGGAGGATTTTTATTATGCAGGCGGCTTACCGGCGGTGCTCAGGCAGATGAGCGATGTGCTGGATATGGACGTGCCGACGGTGACCGGCAAATCGCACAAAGAAAATATTACGGATACCGGCAATATTTATAATGAGGCGGTGATCTATCCATTTAATAAACCGCTGATAGAGGAAGCCGGTATTGTTGTTTTAAAGGGTAACCTGGCGCTAAACGGCGCAGTGATCAAACCATCGGCGGCTACGCCCGGGTTGATGCAGCATCGCGGCCGTGCGGTGGTTTTTGAGAATATTGAAGACTATCATGCCCGCATTGACGACCCGGATCTGGACATTGACGAAACCTGTGTAATGGTGCTAAAATGTGTTGGTCCGGTGGGTTATCCCGGTATGCCCGAAGTGGGCAACATGACCTTACCCAAAAAGATATTGGCTAAGGGCGTTACCGATATGGTACGCATTTCGGATGGCCGCATGAGCGGAACGGCATTTGGTACCGTGGTGCTGCACGTGTCGCCCGAATCGGCCATTGGGGGGAATTTGGGTTTGGTGCAAAATGGCGATATGATTAAACTGGATGTAGCTAACCGCTTGATAGCGTTGGAAGTATCTGACGAAGTACTGGCCGAACGGCGTAAAAGCTGGATAGCGCCACCAATAGCATCGGAGCGCGGCTATGTAAACTTATACGTTAATCATGTACAGCAAGCCGATAAAGGTGCTGACCTGGATTTCCTGGTAGGAGGGTCAGGGTCAGACGTGCCACGCGATTCGCACTAAGAAGCCCCACCCTGCCCTTCCCGGTAGGGAGGGTTCAGGAAAAATCGATATGATTAAAACAAATACAAAAAGCAACAAAAGAATCTCCCCTTCCGGGGGAGCCCCGATAACTATCGGGTTAGAGGGGGCCGGTTTGCTATGATCGTCTTTATCCTGCTTCTCTGCATCGTTACGCTGATCCTGCTCATTACCTGGGCAAAGCTTAATACCTTTTTAAGCTTCCTGGTCATATCGGTAATGGCGGCGCTGCTGTTAGGTTTGCCCCTGGATCATATTATCCCTTCGGTAAACAAGGGTTTGGGCGACATGCTGGGGTCGTTGGTGATCGTAATTGCCCTGGGATCAATGCTGGGTAAACTGGTAGGCGTAAGTGGCGCGGCACAAAAGATAGCTACCTCTATGCGCAATGTCTTTGGCGAAAAGTATATTACCTGGGCCATGTGCCTGACAGGTTTTATTGTCGGTATTCCCCTGTTTTATAATGTGGGCTTTTTCCTGCTGATACCCATCATCTTTTCGGTAAGTAACCGTTACCAATTACCGCTGGTTTATGTGGGAATACCCATGCTGGCTTCGCTATCGGTGATGCATGGGTTTTTGCCGCCGCATCCGTCGCCTATGGCTTTGCAGATCCAGTTTCATGCGGATATCGTCAAAGTATTTGCTTACGGCATTATGGTGGCTATACCTGCCATTGTGATAGCCGGGCCATTGTTTGCACGCACTTTGCGTAACATGAAAACGCAGTCGGTCATTGCTATGTCGGTACAGGATATACATAATGATAAACTGCCGGGGCTGTGGAACAGCATCCTGTCATCGCTTTTGCCGGTTATATTAATAGGCGCCAGCAGCCTTATTATCAAATTTGCGGGCGGCAATGCCACCGTTAAAAATATAGCAGGTTTTTTGGGCGATGCTAATATGGCCATGATGGAAACCATCGCGATAGCAACTTATACTTTAGGCATCAGGCAAGGTATGAAGCTTACCGAAATAATGAATGTTTATGCCGAGGCCATCCGCGAGGTATCAATGATTCTGCTTATCATCGGCAG
>DATCXS010000046.1:0-9571 GCA_036565645.1 Mucilaginibacter sp. | reverse complement strand
TAGCCTGATTAGATAAGCCCGCGAACAAATTTTCAATAGTATCTAATACTATGCGTTTGGCGCCCACAGTGTCAATAGCGTGTCCCAGGCGGATAAATAGTCCCTCTAAATCATATTCGCCGGTTTCTTCAATCTCACTTTTGTCAATATGTATGTAATCAATCTTAAGCAATTTGCTTTCTTGGAGCTGCTCCAGATCAAATCCAAGCGATGCAACGTTCATCGCAAGTTCATCAGCTTTTTCTTCGAAGGCGATAAATACGCCGGGGTCGCCAAATTCCTGTAATCCGCGAACAATAAACTCAAGAGAGAACAGGGTTTTACCGCAACCCGGTCCGCCACAAATAAGAGATGGCCGACCTTTTGGTAAGCCACCCATGGTTATCTCGTCAAGACCAGAAATACCTGTAGGAGTTTTTTCAAGAGTGGTTAATGAGTGAATCTGACCTTTAGAATTCTTCTTAGACATTAAAAAATTAATTAGAGCAATAATTAGACTTAGTTACAATTTATCAATTAAAAATTTCTACTCGAATAATGAAGATTATAACCCATATAGCATTAGATAGTTTTATTTATGAGACATTTTTTCTTATAAAAAAAAATTTTTACAAAATAATAGGTGTTGGATAAGCAATCTACACATGCCTGGCGGTATGCTTATCGCTTGTGTACCACTCATGGCCACGGTAGCATCGGGATGGCATGACGTTGTGAGTTTGGGTTCTCTGAATCTTACATAATAGCTCATAGCTTAGGCGCATGTGACTTCTCTTATTGTAGGGTAATAAAACCCTTCCCGTTATGTCGAATTTATTCCGTAAATCATACTCTTTTGCTACTACGACCCTCTACCTCCGGTACGTAGGACTATTAACGGGCGACACGAGTAGAAATCGATGGGGATAAATGTTAACAATCAATACCTTGCAACAGTAAATTAGATAAATGGACTAGCAGAGCTGTTGTTAAATAAGATTACACATAATATTATTAATTTTTGATAAATTAGAAGATGAAATATCTATTATATGAAAGAATTTAATTTAAAATACCTTTACTCACCCGGAGCCGAAAAGGAATTCTATTACGGCGATGACGAATTTTCTACTTACATTATTTCTATAGTTTCTGATATATTAGATAAAAATGATTTCGAATTACAATTGAACGATTTATATGATTGTTCAATTGATTTAATAGGGAAATTTGAATATGCAGAGCTTGTTGGTTTCGGAAAACCTATTTTATGTTTTATCCCAACTTTCTTACATCTAAAATATATAATAAATGAACCGTATTCAGAAGATGAGGAAGAATGGTTGGATGAAATAACTGAAAATTTAAAACAAGACCTTTTTTTAATTCCAGAGTTCCAAAGAAGTCTTATTTATGGAATTGAAAAATATGACGAGCTTTATTTACATGAAGAGCTTTTTTATAAAATTTCATTCCAATTATATTATAATGAGAACGCCGGGAAAAAAAGAAATCCTTTTTGTATAAGACAAGAGGTGCCTTTCTATTTTAACTAGATATTCAGGATTATGTCGGTGTTATCACCGCACCCTTATCCGATCCTCCCGCGTCGCTCAACTTCTTCACTAACCTAAACGTAGCGGTTACAGACATACCTGTATCAGCAGCTATTTGCCTGATACTGCGGCCTTGTTGGTGTAGTTGTAAAACGCGGGCCTCCCGGATTTTGCATTGCTGCTCGGTGTAAGGGCTCAGGTGGTCGGTTTCGTGGCCGGGGCCATAAAAGTCAAAATGCAGGTAGTTGTAGGGTTTAATAATTTCACACAGGTACACATTGTCGGTGCCGTATACCTGACTGCCGCTGCGCTGTTTAATCTGTTTAAGGTATCGCCAGCTGCTTTTGGTCTGGCTTTCGCCAAGGGCAAAGGCACTGTCGGCAAAGTTAATGAGCATTTTGCTGCCCTGCAGGTCATTACGGGTAACGGGCTTGGCAGGATTGCGTTTAGGCGTATGCGCAAGTACCAGTACAGACAGGCCGTATTTATTTTTGATGGTCTGCAAATTTTGCATCAGGTTTACTGCCGTAGCGGCCGATTGTGTACTGCTGCGCAGGCAGGTAATGTTGTCAATAATAATTACCTGCGCCCGGCTGCTGACGATGGCATTTTCGAGCGCGTTGTTGATATACTCCTGATAGTTTTTAAAACGCCCTGCGCCGTCGGCATCGGGGTTAAACACTACGCGATAAAAGTTGGAGCCAAACTGGTGCTGCCCGTGCAGGTCGCTGGTGTAACGTTTGGTAAATTGTGCATCGTTCAGCTCAAAATCAAAATACAAAACTGTCGAGGGTTGTTGCTTCATGATAAAGCGGGGCAGAGGGGTACCGCTGCTCAGCGCGTCGCCAATCTGGACAGCCAAAATAGACTTACCCACATTGGTATCGGCAAACAAAATGCACAGCTCGCCCTCATACCAGAAATCGCCAAAGAGCATAACACTGTCGGCTTGTTGGCGTGTCGCCTGCAGAAAATCGGCCGCAGGCTTAATAATAAACGCATCCTTACTATCCGGCGGGCCGCTAAGCCAGTCGTTCAGTTGTTGCTCTTGTTTAGGCTTAAGCGGTCCTCTGGCCATTTGGCGGATCAGCTCAATTTCAGCCGGCCGCTCAAAATAAGTGTTATTGTAATTCATAAATTTTGTGGGAATAGCGCAAGGTACAGAGGTTTTGCCGGAGAGTTGGTGACAGTAGTTTGTCAGTATGCTGTACCACATGTCATTGCGAGGAACGAAGCAATCTCTACATATGCTAAGTATGGCGTGAATGTTTATGTATAGATATCTCGCTATCGCTCGACATGACATTTTTTGTTGGTATGGGTAATAGTGTCATTCAGAGACTGTGATAACACGTATCATTATGTACGGGTGTATAATGAGCAATGTCATTAAGTTAAGGGTGTGTCATCCCGACCAACTGGAGAGATCTTATATGAGCGTTAAGCAAAGTATATTAATCATTATTTCCTATAACCATCGTATTAAATCGTAATTTTAAGCCTGCTAATCATCATGAAAAAAGCCGCCTGTTTATTTATTCTATTATTGCTGTTTCTGTCGACAAAAGCACAGGTGCCCGACAAAAGCTGGTGGACATTTTCGTATCCGGCAAACCACTCAGTTGAGGGTGATTTGCTAAACCTGCGCAATCTTAATGAGCATTTTGCCGGCGAGCATGGGTTTATACAATTAAGTGCCGATGGTAACTCGTTTGTAAATGGTAAGCAGCAGGAGGTCCGTTTCTGGGCCTGTAACGGTGGCAGCCTGGCCGCCGGGTTTGATGATAAAAAACTGGATAGCCTTGCCCGTTTTCTGGCCAAAATGGGTGTAAACATCATACGTTATCATGGCGCTATAAATCCCCACGGAAAAAACACCAGACTGATGGATGTGGACACCGCCGAGGCTCGTGATATATGGCGTTGCGTAGCTGCCATGAAGAAACAGGGCATCTATACCGTTATTTCGCCGTATTGGCCGGCCAACGGCCATATGGGCGGGTGGATCCCGGCAGAGTGGGGTATAGACGGCTACACGGGCAAGGATGATATGTGGGAAGTACTTTATTTTAATGAGCGAATGAAAGCAGGCTATAAAGCCTGGGTAAAATATCTTTATACTACGCCAAATCCTTACACCAAAGTGGCCTTAAAGGACGAACCTGCGGTAGCTGTTATACAGGTAATCAATGAGGATTCGCCATTGTTCTGGACAATGAGCGCAATAAAACCGGCGCTGGCAAAAATGGTAGGAGTGCAGTTCTCTGAATGGTTAAGAAACAAATATGGCCGGCAGCCGGATATTAAAGACACTACGGAGCTGCTGCCCATTTATGACATGACCATACCGCCGCGTCAAAATGCCAACCGCCGCTTACATGATCAGGTTGAGTTTTATGCCGACCATCAACGCGCTTTTTATGATGACATGGTACATTACTATCGCGATGTATTGGGCTGCAAACAATTAATTAACGGCAGTAACTGGCGCACGGCGTCGCAAAGCCGGTTGCTTGACCTGGAGCGCTGGACCAACAGCGGGGCCGACGTTATTGCGGTAAATAAATATTTTGATCCGGAACATAAAGGGCCAAACAGTGGCTGGAGGGTAGACCCGGGAGATTTTTATGGTGCTCCGTCGGCATTAAAAAATCCGGCCAATTTGCCAACCAATCTTAAACATGTTGCAGGCCACCCCATGATGGTGACCGAAAGCGGCTGGAACCTGCCTAACAGATACCAGACGGAGGGCGCATTGCTGGTAGCTGCCTATGGCGCACTGACAGGGCTGGATGCTTTTTTCTGGTTTACGCCGACGGCAACGAACTATATGCAGGAACCTTATTTTACCTTTCTGAATATAAAAGGGCAACACCCAATGAACAGGTGGTCTACCTCAACTCCCGGCGAGATGGGGATGTTTCCGGCAAATGCATTGATACAAAGGTTGGGTTATGTCAAAGAAGCTAAGATACTTCAGGAACAGCGAACGATGAAAAGTATGCTAAACCGCGATGTGCCGCCTATTTTCGAAGAGCAATCATTCGACCCCAACCGCGATTTTGTGATCAGCGATAGTAAGGACAAAGGTGAGTTGTCGCCGCTTGCTTTTTTAACCGGTGGTGTGTCCACAAAGTATGATAGCAAAAAAGACACTATTCAGTTATCGGCCGATCTGAATAAATTGATCAAGCCGAAAGAATCTAAAGTAACTTCAATAACCGGCGAAGAAGAACTGGATTATAAAACTGGCATATTTATACTGAACGCGCCTAAGGCAAAAGCGGTATCGGGTTTTTTAGATAGTAAAAAGACCTTCAATTTAAATGAGGTGACCATTACCTCAAACAACAAATACGCTACTATCGAGCTGGTAAGCATGGATGGAAAAGACCTTGGCAAATCAAAAAAAGTTCTATTACAGGTAGGCACTATTTTCAGGCCGACCGGTTGGGACGAGCAACCGGCTACATTTGATAATAACCATAAACAAACGGCAGGTTTTAAAATTATCAATACCGGTAAAATGCCCTGGCTGGGTATGCCGGCTAATGGCAGTATTAGCTTAAAAAACACATTAATCCATAAAGCTATCCAACTGGATGCCGCCGGTTACGCAATTAAAACGTTGGACTTGCAAAAGGAGACCAACGGCGTTAAGCTCACCCTGCCGCCAAACGCATTCTATATCTTACTGGAGAATTGAGGTTGTTTAATCAACCGCATGATCGGTTGGTATATCGTGACCCAGCCATATTTTTTTTGCGGTCCAGTCTTTATTAGGGCCCATCCAAAACCTATTAGTTGCGGGCAGTCCTAATACCAAAAAAGCTTCACTACATAAATAAAGGCTGCCGGTCGAAATATAATCTTCGCCAATGCCTGGCTGGTGACCGTATAAACCTATACGGAGCCATCCCTTTTCATCAAAGGTATCCGGCGCTTCAATCTGTCTTTTG
The DNA here is from genome assembly GCA_036565645.1 of Mucilaginibacter sp. GTDB lineage: Bacteria > Bacteroidota > Bacteroidia > Sphingobacteriales > Sphingobacteriaceae > Mucilaginibacter. The sequence goes on along the minus strand of DATCXS010000046.1, from coordinate 4,077 downwards.
ATGACTGTATAAAGTGCGCATCTAACCTGCTCAGGTTCTATGTTTTCAGGCAACTGTTGCATCCATGCGATTTGAGAAAGCAGTTGAAAGTTCCCAAAGCGATATGCCAGCGAGCGGCCAATGGGCGGATAAGTACCCTCTGGAGAAATAAGACGTTCCTGCACGGCGGAATATCTTTTTGAACGGTTTAAGATCAAGCCATATAGCTTTTCTATATCGCTTGTTTTGTCTTTTTCATAGAGTAATTGGACAATATCGAGCAGCATGGGTTGTATCACAAAACTATTGTAATAGTCCCAGTGGAAATTGGGTCCGTCGCCATAAGCGCCATCACCTTTGTACCAGCTATTCAGTGATTCCAATGCATGATCTATCCGTGTCCTGTCGCAACTGCCTTCATATTTTAACAACGCGGCTTCCACCTCGGCCGAAAAAAGCAGCCAGTTATTATTGCCGGGTTTAATTACACGCGATGATTTTAGGGCTGCAATTATATTATCTTTAGTATTAGCATCCAGGCGCGCCCAAACCTGGTTTGGAGCACGTAGCAAGCCTTGAGCCAGGAAAGCAGCATCCACAAGAGGCTGAGAGCCTTTGTCGAAGTTCATAAAATCGGCAGCGTTAGGGTCGGTTGCGTTTTTGAGGCAACTGATTACCATCTGAATATATTTTTTTCTTAGCCTTCCTTCCGCAGTGTTGTCCGGCTTCAATTCCAGCCAGGGCGCCATGCCGGCAAACAAGCGGCCAAAAGCTTCTAAATACGTAACGCTTCTTCTCGATGCACTTTTGGCCTCAACCGGCATTTGCGTTTTAAGCTGGTTTTTACTGAGCGCATTCAATACCGGATCGGCAATGTGCGTAATAGTTTTCACCATATAGGCTCTTTGTCGCTGGCCGTCAGATTGAGCCGCGGCGCTGCTGGAAATAGCTAAAAATAAAACCGCAAATAAGACGCAGTGAAACTTAGGCATATTGTTGTTCATCATAAGGGCTTTTAAAACAGAGAGCCTTCTTATAAAAGTAAAACATTTTTATACGAAACAACGAGAAATTAATGTGTTTAAATTGGCTGTATTTGTGTATAAACCTAAATTTTAAAAACAAAAAAGACCGCCTTATTGATATTATAAAGGTGGTCTTTTTTAAGTGGGTTGTGACCCCGGAGAGGCTCGAACTCTCGACCCAATGATTAAGAGTCATTTGCTCTACCAACTGAGCTACGGAGTCATGATAAGGCTTCAAATATACGTTAATATCGCAAATTGCCAATTAGTTTTTCAAGCAATAATGTCTGCTTATTTATTGCGCCATAGTATCAGCGGGTTTGCATCGCCAAAGTAGCCGTGCAGCGAGGTCAGTATGCTCGGTAGCTTGTCATGACCAATGAAACCAACCTTCGAATTGAACCCACCCGCACCATAATCTTTATACCTGCTGATGACCTGGTGCTTCCAACTTTTACCCTTGCCACCGATGTTGTAATAAATTCCCACTTGCTGTTTGATATCGCTACCATCCTTGCGGTCTTTACTTTGGTCTTGCTGTGCATAATTAACGTCGAGGTAGCCGTCACCGTTAAAATCGGCCAGTTGAATGGAAGAGGCATGGATCCAGCCAATTTTGGGGTTGATAATGTGTTTTATCCATTTGCCGGTTCGTAGGTCTTTCGGTGCCCGATACCATACCAGGCCATCACCAATCTGCCGGTTATTGTCGCCATTGCCCGGGCCTTCACCCTGGCTGGCACACACAAGGTCTACACGGCCATCGCCATTGATATCACCACAGGTAAAGGCCATAGTAGTCATCTCAAAATTACAGCTATCGCCGCCGGGGTTTGGGTCGATGATATGAGGCATCCATTTATCCTTAAGCGGATTGCCACCCTTATGCCCCGGATTCTCAAACCAAGCCACCTGATTACCATTCCCCGATTTATATAACCCGATAACATCGGCATAGCCGTCCTTCTTGTTCAGTACATTCACCGCAAAAGTCCCCTGGCCGCTACGGCCAATGTTTACAAAAGTCCAATTGGACGAGGCTGCATCCTGGATGTAGACACCGCTTGTTGTGATGACGTCCGGTCTACCATCGCCATTCAGGTCGGCAGCACATACTTCGTGCGAGAAGCGGGAGTTGTCTATAGTGTGCACCGTCCATCGGGTAGTGTAGGGGTCTTTGCCGCTACCCATCGGGTTTTCGGCCCAAAGCGTTTGGTTACTCCAACCTCCGATGATGATATCGTTCCAGCCGTCGTGATTGATATCAATAACCTGGGCGTCCTCAAAGCCCTGCGGGTTGCCGGGCAAAAATATCACATAAGGCTTCCAATTTTCCGAATATCGATAAAGTTTGAAACCCTGATTATCCAGCGTACCTACATCATTGTATTTATCTTTCGAGAACTTGCCTAACACCTTTGGCTTGTGCGAGTTGTATTGGATAGCGCTATCGATGACGGTTTGTTTGAACCCTGGTATTTGAGCATCGGCCGCCTGGGTTGCGCCTAACGCGATTATCATCAGTAAAGATTTTCTCATAAACGCTATAATTAGCCAATGCAATATATAAAAGCACATTAGAAAAATTGATCTGTATCGGTATATTTACACCGGCCATCGGCCCAATAACCAATCAAATCATTACTTATGACTATCAAACAGCTACTCAGATCGGCATTGGCAATAGCTTGCATTTTACCATTATCCATTCAAGCTCAAACGCTAACTAATTTTAACAGCAAAGGCCAACAGGTTACCCGTTTTAGTAAAATAGGAGATGCGGTGGACGCGCATGACGGTGAAATAGCTTACTTTAATGGAACGTATTATCTGTACGGCACCAGTTATGGCTGCGGCTTTGAATGGGGGCATAAGGATGCACCCTTCTGCGGATTTGAAGTCTATTCGTCAAAAGATATGGTTACCTGGACCGACAGGGGGCAATTGTTTGACGCCAGTACGCCTGTCTGGCAAACCCGCTGTAATGGAAATACCTATGGATGTTTCCGTCCACATGTTATCTATAATAAACGAACCCGGAAGTATATACTTTGGATAAATGTTTATGACAACCAAATTGGTTACCGGGTATTTACCAGCAAGACACCTGTCGGGCCGTTTGTTGAGCAGGCCGAACCTAAACTGGCCGTAAATAGCGATGCTGCAGTCGCCGGACTAAACAACGGCGACCACGATACTTTTGTTGATGATGACGGAAAGGCTTACCTGGCTTACACCGACTGGCGCGCCAAAGGAGCAATAGCCATAGAGCAGCTAAGCGACGATTATCTGACTGGTACCGGTAAGGTTATCCGCGCGGTTACCAAAGAGAATACGGAGGCTCCGGCACTGTTTAAACGTAAGGGTGTTTACTACCTCATTTATTCTGACCCCAATTGCGGCTACTGTGGAGGTACAGGTGCTTCGTATCGTACAGCTAAATCACCGCTTGGGCCGTGGTCTGAAGGAATACAGATCAGCAACAACTCCTGCGGTGGCCAGCCTTCGTTTGTATCGTCCATTAAATTAAAATCGGGTGATGTGTTTTTGTTTGGCAGCGATTTATGGAATAACGCTGCCAAGAATGAATCGCTGGCTAATTATTACTGGGCGCCGTTAAAGTTTAATGAAGATGGCTCGATAAAACCGATCGAATGCGAAAATACGGTGGCTATTCCGTCCGCAGCAAAAACTGTTAAACCGTCTGCTTTAAATTTTGCACCTGGCTGTGATATCAATGCAAGTACTAAACGTACCAACACATTTAAAGCTACTAAGACAGGCTTACTAAGCAACCTGAATATATCAACCTTTAAATCAGCTTATCCCGATGCAGAATTGCGAATAAGTATTTCTACGGATGGTAATGATCAACCGTTAAAATCATTTACAGTTAATGCTGATAAACTTAGCTGGTCGCCAAAGAATTTAGTTGTACATCCTAATATTAAAGTAACAGCAGGAGAGACTTATACCATCAGCATAAGCTCAAACACTTCAAAAGGATGTTACGGATTGGAATATGACACGGCGACAAAGGGTAGCGCCGAACCAGCATTTTTATATAAGGCAG
>DATCXS010000134.1:0-2761 GCA_036565645.1 Mucilaginibacter sp. | reverse complement strand
TCGCGGGATATGGTACCTGTGCCAAAATCGCCCAATTGGTAGGCTTTCGAAAGATGTTCTACTTTAATTGAGTTAATAATCGGTGTTGTTTGATGGGCAAAGCTTCGCCTCGTCAGTCACATTTTTTACATGTCGCTGATTAGGTTGAATTTATTGATTGTGAGGCGAATTTACTCATTTTGATTAGTACGCAGAAATGTAATAGACTGTTATGGCTTAAACAAATGGAGCCGTATAAGTTATATAATGCAGAGAAAATCAATAATGAAAAGATCTTGCAACTTATATTCGGATTTTTCCGGACAGTTAAGTTAAAAGGTATTTAGCCTGATTGAAGCTGAATGCAGGTAAATATGGCTGGTAAGCGCGATTTACTTACCGCTATAAGTTTAATTTATTGGTAATCTGCGCTGTTGAACTTTTTATCTAACCAGGCAATATGACTGGTCAGAAATGATTTTAAATACTGTATCTCGCCAGCATACGATCCGCTGACCTGCAGTTCCAGGTACGATTGTTTTGTCAAAATATCCCACTTGGTAAAGTTTTTTACTTCTGATATAGCAAGTTTTTTAGCCAGCGGATCTATGGCGTTCGGTAACGCCAGAATCGTATTTCTCATTTCATTCCAGCGGCTTCTTATTTTTTGTCTGAAGGTTCTGTCCTGCATCAGCCTGTTGATCCATATTTTAGGATTGAAGGCCGAGTTCAGCATCAACCCGTTAGTTTGGTCGCCCAAACGGTTATCGTTGTTAGCGGCTTTGTCAAAATCCCATATCGGGCCGGTATAAATGTGGTCGTCATTGCGCATTTTGAACAGGTAAGTGCTTCTGAATATATCCGGATTACCAATTACCTCGTTGACGATGTAGTAATCGACATAAGTGTTTACGTCAAAATATTTGCGATATCCGTTTACCGGGTCGGCAAAATTGTCTGCAAATAGAGCATCCTCTAACTTTTGAAATTGGTTTTTGATATAATCTTTTTGTTGTTGATTGATATCGCTGTCATCCGGATACTTAACTGTAAAAGGCATTTGCTTGGCCGTGTAAAAATTTACAGGAGATGAATTGGCAAATAGATCCTCCTCAACCAAATAACCTCCTGAAAGATCAGGAAGGGTGGTAGTTGCCGGGGTTTGTTCTTCAATATCTACCAATCCCGGGCCTTCTTTAACTTGTTGTGTAATTTGGTAGTTTCCCCGGTATTCACCATTAAGATAAAGCTCTACATACCTCGATGCAGGAGTAAATGCGCGTCCAAAGCTCCTGCTTAAATTAAAAGCCAGTTCATTTCGTATCAGGCTTTTATCAGCATAATTAGCCAGTAATATCCATGATTTACCCGCCGGCATTCCTAAAAGCGCTGCTTTTTTATCCAGCTTTAATTTGTAAGGCTTTTTGGGTAAATCGTTCCATGTCGAGTTGCCATGACCTTTTACCTCAGTCTTGCCATTGTACTCAATTTTTGTAAAGTTGCTGACTAATTTTACTGTCCCGGTAATGTAGTTTTCCTTACTGTTTATTGCTGCGCCGCCATCTGTCGTCAGGTATAAAACAGCTATGCCGTTATCTGTTAGTTTTACTACGTATGACCGTTTGCTTTTATCCTGAGCTATAACATCGTAAGTTAGCGGCGCAGTAAAATCATTCGAGGTTATATTACTTTCTTGCTCCGTGCCGTTTGCTACTATCTTAGTCCCCTCAAAAGAGAACTGTGGTATCAGTGACCTTACATCAGTACTTGCAAACACGGGTGCATAAATGGTATCGTTCTTAATTTCGCAAATAATGTCATCTGTTAAAAACGGACGGTTGATGGCTGCTTTAAAAGTAAAAGATGTAATTTCCTTATCTGACGATAGTACAGGCGGAGGCGTTGTAGTTTTGCTGTGATCTTTTTTACAGGATGTAACACCCGCAAAAACTAACAGCATTAAAGCTATTTTAACATAGCTTGCAGCCCTGCCGGACAAATTAGCAATAAGCATATTTTTATAATTAGTAATACAAGATAGGTAGTATTCAGTTATTTATTGATATTAAAATAACATTGGCTGTTTAGTGCGGCGGCCCTTAATTCAATATTATATAAATTAAGCGAATAAGCCTACCTAACCTGATAGCTATCGGATTAGAGAGGGTTTTCATGTTTCCGCAGAGCCTCTCCCGACAAAGGGCCCTGCAATGCAAAACCCGTACAATCGGCCCAAAAAAACTATATTTCGTGTTTCCGCAGGGTCTCTCAACAGAGGACCCTGCGATGCAAAGCGTACAAACACACACCCAATCAACTCAAAAAAACTATATTTAGCCATGATTTTTAGTGCTGTTGTTGCCTGGGTGGTGTTGATTGTTTTCGTTGCTACTATCTTTCGTTCTGCATTTGGTTTCGGCGAATCGCTGGTTGCGGTACCGCTATTGGCCTTGCTTATGCCGTTAAGTGTCGCAGTGCCGCTATCTGTACTGGTTTCTGTTACCATAGCTGGTCTTGTAGTGGCGCAAGATCATCGGAAGATCCATTTTAAAAGCGCAGGTGGTCTGATTATCTGCGCATTGATTGGCATCCCTGTCGGCTTATGGCTGTTAACCCATGCACCCGAGTCGCCTGTAAAGATATTATTAGGATTGGTAATAGTTGCCTTTGCGGGTTATTTGCTGAGCGGTGCGCGGCTTACAGAACTTAAAACCGATAGCCCCTGGTGGCTTTTTGGGTGTGGCATATTATCAGGCATACTCGGCGGGGCATACGGATTAAA
>DATCXS010000064.1:0-6022 GCA_036565645.1 Mucilaginibacter sp. | reverse complement strand
TAACGTCCTGCGCTATCTCATTGGCAATATAGGTCGATGCCGTATTCAGATTGATATTATAGGCAATCAAAAAGTCGCGCGCGCCAATTACAGTAGCACCACGTTCGGCGTCCATTTCGGCCGGACCAAAATCTGGTTTCCAGGCCGCGAGCTTGATTTTTTTAAAAAAACCTTCGTACTCGCCTGCACGTATAGCTGCCAGGTTGCTGCGCTTCTTATCGGGCTGCGAGCTTTCATACAGATAAACCGGGATCTGCAGCTCTTCTCCGACACGCCTGGCCAGTTTCTCTGCATAAATTGCAACCTCATCTATCGAGATATTACTTACCGGTATTAACGGACATACATCCGTAGCGCCTATGCGCGGGTGGGTGCCTTTTTGTGTGCGCATGTCAATCAGCTCTCCGGCTATTTTTATAGCCATGAATGCCGCCTCGATCACCGCTTCCGGTGCGCCTGCAAAGGTCACCACCGTCCGGTTAGCATCGCGTCCCGGATCGACATTTAATAACTGAACACCCGCCACCGAGCCAATTTCGCCGGTTATTTTTTGGATGATCTCCTGATCTGCACCCTCACTAAAATTAGGGACACACTCTATAATCTGATTCATAATGTAAAGCGCAATTTAAATATTTATACGTGCGTAACCCTTTATTTGTGACTAATTCGTGTAAATAATATGCATTAATTCTGATTGCGATGTACTGCAATTATTCTGGTTTTAATAAGGATATCTTGCTGCTTAAAAGACTTGGACCTATGCATTATTCTATACCTCCCTCTTGATCGGAGGTTTCTTTCAAGCCAAAACCGCACCTAATTCAAACGGCCCTAATGCCCTATAACATAAATACTAAAACGTTAAAATTCGTTAATAAATGTTAAAACACTTGCTCCACTAAAAACTTAGTTATACATTAGTGTATCAAAATAAACCTTATCTATGAAGCTCACAATCCGGCTAATTGCGTTGTTTGTACTTTTTGGCCTCTCTGCTTTCGCGCAGAACAACTATACCATTAAAGGTTCTGCGGTCGACACGGCCGAAAAGAGGGCGCTGCTCAACACCACCATCATGGTATTAAACGCAAAGGACTCCACCTTGCGCAAATTCACCCGCGCCAAAAGCGATGGCTCGTTTGCCATTAACAACCTAATGGCCGGTAAATTTATACTGGTACTATCCTACCCCGGCTATGCAGACTATACCGAAGGTTTTACGTTGGCCGATAAAAACCAGCAGCATGATTTTGGCAAGATAGGGCTGACCCAGGCCTCGCGCCTGCTGCATGATGTTATAATCAAAGGTGAGGTCAGGGCCATCAAAATAAAAGGCGATACTACCGAATTTAATGCCAAAGCCTACGTAATACAACCTAATGACAAGGTAGAAGACCTGATTAAACAGTTCCCCGGCATCCAGGTGGACAAAGACGGCAAGATAACCGCCCAGGGCCAAAAGGTGGAAAAGGTTTTATTGGATGGCGAAGAATTTTTTGGCGACGACCCCACGCTGGTCACCAAAAACATCCGTGCCGATATGGTTGACAAAGTGCAGCTATACAACAAAAAAAGCGACCAGGCTACCTTTACCGGCATCGATGATGATAAAGCCGTAAAAACATTAAACATTAAATTAAAGGATGGGAAAAAAGCCGGTTCATTTGGTAAAGCCATAGCCGCCGCCGGTACCGACAAATATTACCAGGGCCAGCTAATGTATAATAAGTTTCAAAACAAGGAAAAGATATCTGTTTATGGCATTGGCTCAAACAATGGTACCACCCGGCTTGATTGGGATGATGCGCAAAAGTATGGCGATGACAGCAATATAGATATGGGTGACGACGGTAGCATATCTATTTCTTTTGGCGGTGGCGATCTTTATTACGACGGGCATGGTTTACCTAAAGCCATTACAGGTGGCGTACATTATGACAATAAATTTAACAAAGATAAATATGCGGTTAACGGCAATTACAAAATTGGCCAACTAAGCATTGATGGCGACCAAAGTACCATTCGCCAAAACAACTTGCCCGACCGGGTGATCAATAGTACCAGTTCGCAGTTTTCTCACAGATCAAAATTCACGGAAAAACTTGATGCTAAGCTGGAAATAAAACTGGACACCACAGCTAATTTAAAGATCACGGCATCGGGTAGTTACAGAAACAATAAAAACAAAACCGTTGCTGCCGACACCAGCAGGCGTGGCGACAATACCATGCTTAATCTAAACAATACCAGCAACGTTAACAGTAATGACAACCGGGCATTTGATGCCAGTATTTTCTACACCAAAAAGCTGAAAAAAAAGGGGCGCACCTTCTCTTTACTGGTAGGGGGTAACTCCAACGACAGTAAAGGCTCCGGCTACCTGAAATCAAACCTTGAATATTTTGACGATGCCGGTATGTTAAGTACCACTCAACCAACCGACCAGTTTAAAACGTCTGCAAATAAGGGCCAGGTTTTAAATACGAATGTCACTTATACCGAACCTATTGTGAAGGGCATTACCGTGGCATTTAATTATGGCTTTAATCTTGACCATGCCGGCTCAGATCAGCGCGCCTACAGCCGCGGAGTTAGTGGCGGCAATTATAATGTGCTCGTCGATTCTTTGAGTAACTTTTTCAAACTCAATAAACTCTCGCATCAAGCTGGGGCTATTTTGAACTATAACAAAGGCAAAACTATTGTTAACATCGGCACCAAAGCTGCTGATGTATCATTCGATCAGATCAACATTTACACCGGCAATGGGCTGAAACGCCATTTCATTAATTTATTTCCTCAGGCCAGCTATTTATATAAATTTTCCCAACAAAGGTCATTCAGGGCAAACTACGGTGGCAGCACCCAACAGCCCGGTATTAACCAGATACAACCGGTTAAAGATAACAGCAACCCTTTGTACGTTACTTTAGGGAACCCAAATCTGACAACATCATTTTTTAATCACTTTTCGGCATCGTACAACTCCTACAAAATTATAAGCGGAGAAAGCCTTTATATATACGCAAATTACGGTTTTACTACTAACCCTATTGTAAACAATACTACTACAGATGCCATTGGTAAAACTACCAGCCAATACTTTAACTTAAGCAGCAAAATACAGCATAGCTACAGCGGGTATCTTAGCTATAACCATAAAATAGGTGGCTTTAATGTTGGCATCAATGGCAACGTCAGTAGCAGGACCACTTATAATATAGTAACAAACGGTGTTACTGCGGTTAGCCAATTAAACACCAGCAAAAATAACGGCTACCAGGGCTCACTAAGCGTTAGCCGGAACGTTGCTAATAAATATTATTTTAATATATCAGGCGGCCCCACTTACAACATTACCCAAAGTTCATTGCAAAGCACGTATAATAGCAATAGCGGCGGTTTCAACGCACGGAGTTGGGCAGGATTATACTTTCCGCATAACTGGGAGTTTGGCACAGACGGTGAATATACCTATACGGCCAAAACAGCAGCCCTGCCTCAGTTTAAACGCACCTTGTTGAACGCATCTATCAGTAAAGCTTTCTTTAAAGAAAAAAGCTTAAAAATAATAGGCGCCGTAAATGATATCCTGAACCAAAATCAAGGCTATAGCCGTTACGCCAACGGAGGTATGATCACCGAGGACAGATTTACCACTATTAAAAGATATTTCATGCTGACGATATCATACGATTTTTCAAAAATGAGTGCCGGAATAACCAAATAATCAACCTATGAAAAACCTGATAATTACCATTTGTTGCTTTTTAATATTAACCGGCAGCTGCCTGGCACAGACACATTTCACCTCGTCGGGTGTTATTGAATTTGAAAAAAAAGTAAATATTTATGCATTGATGCGCAAAGAGGTCAAAAAAGACGAGGGGTGGCTGACCAAACCTTATGAATCATATATAAAGTCGAACCCGCAGTTTAAAGTATTTAAGAGCACGCTTAAGTTTGGCAGCAACAAAACCTTATTTACGCCTGTGACAGATGAGGATGACAAGCATATCAGTTGGTTTGATTTACCAATGGCTTATCAATATAATACCATTTATGAAGATTTTAGTACAGGGATGAGTGTGGCGCAGAAAGATGTTTTCGAACAAACCTATTTACTGAAGGATACCACCCGTAAAATTAACTGGAAAATAACAGACGAAACCCGCGATATTGCCGGTTACCTTTGCCGCCGCGCCAATGCCATCGTCATGGATTCTATTTATGTAGTAGCTTTTTATACCGATAAGATCCTGGTTACCGGCGGGCCCGAATCATTTACCGGTTTACCTGGAATGATATTAGAAGTTGCGCTCCCTCACGAAAATGTGACCTGGGTAGCCACAAAAATTACAGAAACCACCATCCCCCAAAATGAGATAGTTCCGCCTAAAAAAGGCAAAGCGGTAAACAACCAATCGTTCAAAGAGTCGTTAGATAAAGCGCTGAAAGGTCAAAGTTGGTGGCAGGACCATTTAAAAGCCCTGTGGTTGTAACACCTCAGTTAAGCAGATATACCCAAGTCGAAAAAATCCAAATTGATAATTAGGGTGTTCAAAGAATAAACCCAACTCTCGTTTCCGCGAAGTCGAAAAGAGGGTCGCGCACGAAGTGCCGCGGGGTGAGTTCCGGCTCACGTAATCAGTAAATTATAGACTTGCCATGGTAACTTGTTTCAGTATCCTAAAGCGGCGATAGTCAAAATAAAATAGTTTAGCAGGGATGCCGAACGAACAGTCGGCATGACCCAATGCTGTTTCTTTTAATTTCCTTGTCTGCCCTTCACCATCATCTTCATTCCGCGGCGCCTCAAGGATATTTTAACATGCGCAAATTCGTCTTTTTCGATATTTTCAGAATAAGCGTCAATAATGTCTTTATAGGTCAGCACACCAATTACCACTTTAGGGTTAACATGTGTCACCACCGGTAAAACTTCCACATCATTTTTTGACATGCGCTCTATGGCTCTGCGCAAAGCATCTTCGCCGTTTACAGTAGCTTTAACTTTGGTTTTTAATATTGTCTTTATAGGCTGATCGTCTTTCGCCTTGCTATCGAAGATCTCAGACAGACGTATAGTACCGGCGTATTCACCTTGCTCATTCACTACTACAAAGTGGCTTTCGTCGGGGAGATTGGCACTTACCCAAGCCTTCACATCATGGATACTGGTGTTTGCCTTGATCAGGCTTTCGCTGCCTTTAACCACTTGCGCAACGGTTATTTTTTGTAACAGGTCCGGGCTGAACGAATCGGGCACCAGCAAACCGCGGCGAACGATCTTTTCGGTCATGATGGTGTTTTCCATCAAAAAGAAAGAAACAATATAAGCACCGGTACAAGCGCCCAGCAATGGCAATAAAGCATGCGATTGCATAGTGGCCTCCAAAGCAAAAACAATACTGGTTAAATAAGCCCTTGAAGCACCCGCAAACATAGCCGACATACCGATAAGCGCCGATAACGGGATACTAATACCAGAATCAGGATATACTTTCAGTATCATAGTACCGATAACCGCACCGGCAGCGCCGCCCATGGTCATTAAAGGTGCCAGTGTACCACCCGAGGTACCACTGCCCAATGCAATAGCCCACGACAGGAATTTAAAAATGCAAAGCGTAAGTACTAAGGTTAGCGGCCAGCTGCCCGACAGCAAACCGGTAATATTATCGTAGCCAACGCCCAAGGTATGCGGAGAGTAATAACCAATCACCCCTACAGGCAGCCCACCAATGGCCGGCGCCCACATCCAGTGAATAGGCAGTTCGTCAAATTGATCTTCAATCCAATAAACTATTTTGGTAATGCCTATTGACAAAAAGCCAACACCAATCCCCATAATACTGTAAATCAACAGTGCCTGGTTTGATGGAACGGCGACGTCAGGCATAGGGAATACAGGTCCTGAATCAAACAGAAAATGATGGCCTGCCGCACCTGTAATACATGCTAAGGCCACCGGCAATATGGCACGTGGCGAAAACTCAAACAGCAACAATTCAATAGC
>DATCXS010000137.1:0-3471 GCA_036565645.1 Mucilaginibacter sp. | reverse complement strand
ATCTGTAACCGCCTTTCTGGCGATATACATCAAAAGTATTGATGCCGGGTACGTTAATATGTTCTAAAAGTAATTTGCGTCCCATCTTAATATATTTTGCCGGTTGCTTTATAATAATTAACGTGCTGCCAAACACGCGCCGCGATAAAAAAAACTGCTATGCCTGCCCTTATCAGTAATGACAATGGCACCGGACTTAATGGTAACAGCAATATAACCACCATTACGGCGTACAATATATCGCGTATTATCATTGCTTTAGTTGTCATCGCTTAAAAATACCTTCCGGTTTCGTTATAATAGTTAATATGTCTTACTGCACAACTGGCAAATGCTATAACCAGCAAGGGTACCAGTATAATTCCGTATTCGTTTAATCCGCCGGTTACCAGTGTTAAGATGAAACCAAATGCAAATAATGAATCTCCAAGTATCATATTTGCATCGTCCATCGCGTGGTACATTGGCTTATCCTTTTGCTTTCAGGTCGGTAATCAATTGATCAACCGACTCGTTGGTTAATTTTTCGTAAAAAGTGTATTCGGGGCCTATCTGTAAAACCGGTCCGAAACCGCAGGCAGCCAGGCACTCAACACCGCGCCAGCTAAATAAGCCATCGGCGGTAACATCGCCTTCTTTAACACCCAGTTTTTGCTCCAGGTGGTCCATAATTTTTTCGGCACCAACCAGGCAGCAAGGCCCGGTGCGGCAAACTTCTAAAACATATTTACCTTGCGGACGCAGAAAGTACATGGTATAAAATGAGGCTACCTCATAAACTTCAATAGGCTGAAGTTTAAGATACTCGGCTACTTTATCCATTGCCGGGACGCTTGTCCAGCCATACTCGGCTTGTACTAAGTGCAAAATTGGCAGCAATGCCGATTTCTGTTTTCCTGCCGGATAGCGGCTCACAATCTCGTCGAACTGAGCGGTCAGCGCGGCTGAAAATTCAACCGGTATTAATTCGGTATCTTCAACTCTAAGCATCTAATTCTCCGGCTATAACGTTTAAACTACTCATGTTAATTATCGCGTCAGACAGTAACATACCCCTACTCATTGGTGCGTACATCTGGTAATTAATAAAACTCGGCCTGCGGAAATGCAAACGGTAAGGCGCACGGCCACCATCGTTTACTAAATAAAAACCTAACTCGCCGTTAGCACCTTCAACCGAGTGATATACTTCGGTATTTGGGGTAGGTATCTCGCCCATCACAATTTTAAAGTGATAGATCAGCGCTTCCATATTGTTATACACTTCCTCTTTTGGAGGCAGGTAAAAATCCGGCACATCAGCATGAAAAATATCCGAAGGTTCTTTTTCCAGCTTAACTAAAGCCTGCTCAATTATGCGCATACTTTGCCACATCTCTTCATTACGCACCAGGAAACGGTTGTAAACGTCGCCATTCTCTCCCACCGGCACCTCAAAATCAAAGTCTTCGTATGATGAGTATGGGTTCATTGCCCTAACGTCGTAATCTACACCGGCAGCACGCAATAACGGGCCGCTCCAGCTGTAGTTTAGCGCATCTTCGGCAGTAACAGCAGCTACGCCTTTGGTACGGTCGACAAATATACGGTTACGGTTAAACAGCAATTCAAACTCTTTAAGCGTCTTCGGGAAATCAACCAAAAATTTACGCAGCTTAGTAAAGGCTTTGGCATTAAAGTTACGCTCAAAACCACCTATACGGCCAATATTGGTTGTCAGGCGCGAGCCGCAAACTTCTTCATAAATTTCATATATCGCCTCACGATATTCCATCATGTACAGGAAACCTGTAAACGCACCGGTATCTACACCCAATACACCGTTACAAACAATGTGGTCTGAAATACGGGCCAGCTCCATCACGATAACGCGCAGGTAGTCGACACGCTTTGGTGTGGTAATGCCCAACAGCTTTTCAACCGTCATGTGCCAGCCCATGTTATTGATTGGCGACGAGCAGTAATTTAAGCGGTCAGTTAATGGGGTTATCTGGTAAAATGGCCTGTGTTCGGCAATTTTTTCAAAAGCGCGGTGAATGTATCCGATGGTTGATACGCCGCTAACAATTCTTTCGCCATCTAACTGCAGTACGTTTTGAAACACCCCGTGTGTAGCCGGGTGAGTTGGACCCAGATTAAGGGTGGAGTTTTCGTTCTGCGGATCGTTATCTGTATATACCGGATGGTTTTGCATCTCTTCTTATCGTCCGAAAAAGTAATCTTTTTTATCAACACGGTTAGGGTCTTCCAGCGGAAATTCCTTTCGCATCGGGAAGGCGGTCATGTCGTCAACATTTAAAATTCTGCGCAGGTCTGGGTGGCCGTCAAATATCACTCCAAAAAAGTCATAGGTCTCGCGTTCCATCCAGTTGGCGCCTTGCCATAAAACAGTAGCAGTAGGTATATGGCAATTAACAGCATCAATAAACACTTTAATGCGTATGCGCAAATTGTTTACCAGGCTGTGTAAATGGTATACTACGCCAATAGCTTTCTCCTGTTCAGGATAATGTGTGGCAGTAATGTCTGTTAAATAAATAAATTGAAGTACCGGATCATTCTTCAGGTAGCCTAACAACCCAATGATATTGTCAGTTCCGGTTTCTATGGTCAGCAGGCCAAAAGGCTCGCCTGTTACAGCAATTTGGTCTCCAAATTTACTATTGATGCTGCTTAAAAGCTCTTCGTTAGTGATCTTACCCATTACTGAATTCCGTATGAAGCTAATAGTTTTTGGTACTCAGGGGTATTTCTCCTGCGTAATGATTCGGTTTTTACCAGCTCCTGTATATGCATAAAGCCGTCAATAATAGCTTCAGGGCGCGGAGGGCATCCGGGGACATAAACGTCAACCGGAATAATCTCATCAATACCCTGCAATACAGAATAGGTATCAAATATACCACCGCTTGATGCGCAGGCACCAACAGCCATAACCCAGCGCGGCTCGGCCATTTGCAGGTACACCTGGCGTAATACCGGACCCATTTTTTTGGCGATGGTACCCATAACCATTAAAAGATCGGCTTGGCGCGGCGAGAAACTTAAACGCTCTGCACCAAATCTTGACAAGTCATAGTGTGAAGCCATGGTAGCCATAAACTCAATACCGCAGCATGAAGTTGCAAAAGGCAATGGCCATAAAGAATTTGCGCGGGCCAGGCCGACCGCCTGATCCAGCGAAGTAGCAAAAAATCCTGCTCCTTCCACACCGGCAGGGGCATTAACTATTTGAATATCACTCATGAAATCAACAACTACAAATACCTATCCAAAACGTGAATAGAAAGCGCAAATTTATGATAAAAAACCTTGTATTTAGTACACTAATAATGGTGCGGAATATATTTAGAATTATTCTAAACAAAACAGGATCAGTCCCCACTAATCCGATAGCTATCGGATCTCCCCCGGTAGGGGAGACTTTTGAATTTTTATTTTTAAAGCCCTCCTTACCCGGGAGGGTTTGGG
>DATCXS010000067.1:0-4325 GCA_036565645.1 Mucilaginibacter sp. | reverse complement strand
ATCCGCGTTTGGCATCTGGTTTGGCTGTGGTTCACTCACGTTTCTCTACCAATACCTTCCCTTCGTGGAAACTGGCTCAGCCGTTCCGCATGATTGCGCATAATGGCGAGATCAATACCCTGACCGGTAACTTAAACTGGTTTTATTCAGGCTTGAAATCTTATGCATCCTCTTACTTCACTGCCGAAGAAATGGAGATGTTGCTGCCGGTGGTTGATAACAATCAGTCAGACTCGGCCTGCCTGGATAATATTATCGAAGTATTACAACATACCGGCCGTTCATTACCACATGTAATGATGATGCTGATCCCTGAAGCCTGGGACGGCAACGAGCAAATGGACCCAATTAAAAAGGCGTTCTATGAGTTTCACGCTACTTTAATGGAGCCGTGGGATGGTCCGGCTGCTATTAGCTTTACCGATGGTAAACTGGTAGGTGCGGTATTGGATAGAAACGGCCTGCGCCCATTGCGTTATACCGTTACTAATGATGGCCGGGTTATCGCGGCATCTGAAACCGGTGTACTGAAAATAGACGAAAAAACCGTTATTAGCAAAGGTCGTTTGCAGCCGGGTAAAATGTTATTGATCGATACCGAGCATGGTGTCATCATCACCGACGAAGAAATTAAACAACAAATAGCTTCCCGCCAGCCTTATGACCGTTGGTTAGAGAACTATAAAATAAAACTGGAAGACCTGGCCGAGCCTCGTTTGGCTTTCGCTAACCTGAGCGCCGATTCAGTTTTCCGTTATCAGCAGGTATTTGGCTATAGCCGCGAGGATATCGATACTATTATTAAGCCAATGGCTTTAGATGGTAAAGAGCCTATCGGTTCAATGGGTACTGACGTGCCTTTGGCTATCCTGTCAGACAAACCGCAGCATTTATCAAGCTACTTTAAGCAATTCTTTGCCCAGGTTACCAATCCGCCTATCGACCCGATCCGCGAACGCCTGGTAATGAGCCTGGCTGCCTTTATAGGTAACAATGGCAACCTGCTGGACGAAGATAAAATGCATTGCCATTGCGTAACGCTTAAACATCCTATCCTTAAAAATCATCAGTTAGAAAAACTGCGCAGCATTGATACCGGCATGTTCCATGCTAAAACGCTGCAAACTTATTTTAATGCTGATGGTAACCCCGGTTCATTACAAAAAGGTATTGAGCGCGTTTGCCGCTATGCGGAAGATGCGGTTGCCGATGGTTTCGAAGTATTGATCCTGTCTGACCGTGCGGTTGATTCAGAGCATGCGCCGATACCGTCGTTGTTGGCTGTATCTGCGGTACATCACCATCTGATCAAAAAAGGTCTGCGTGGCGCAGTAGGTATCGTAGTTGAAACCGGCGACGTTTGGGAAGTACACCACTTTGCTTGTTTACTGGCATTCGGCGCAACCGCTATTAACCCATACCTGGCTCAGGCTACTATCGAGAACCTGAAAGACAGTGGTGCTTTAGATACCACGCTGGATAAAAAATACCTGTTAAAGAACTATGTAAAATCTGTTAACGATGGTTTGTTGAAGATATTCTCAAAAATGGGTATCTCAACCTTACAGTCATATCACGGGTCGCAGGTATTCGAGATTTTGGGCTTGAATAAAGACGTAGTAAACAAATATTTCTGTGGTGCAGTAACCCGTATAGGCGGTTTAGGTTTAGACGAGATTGCCCGCGAATCGCTTTGTAAACATAGGATTGGCTTTGGCGCTAAAAACGACAGCCGCTTATTGCCCGAAGGCGGTATTTACCAATGGAAACGCCGTGGCGAAGAACACTTGTTTAATCCAACCACCGTACACTTATTACAACACGCTACCCGTAGCAACGATTATAACGTTTATAAAAACTACGCTAAGGCTATCAACGAGCAAAGCGAGAAACATTTCACCATTCGTGGTTTGTTAGATTTTGCGCATCACCGCGAGTCAATCTCTATTGATGAGGTTGAACCGGCCGAAAGCATCATGAAACGTTTTGCTACAGGTGCCATGTCATTTGGTTCGATATCGCACGAGGCACACAGTACTTTAGCTATCGCGATGAACCGCATTGGTGGTAAAAGCAATACCGGCGAGGGTGGTGAGGACGAAATGCGTTATAAACCGCTACCAAACGGCGACTCTATGCGCTCGTCAATCAAACAAGTGGCATCGGGCCGTTTCGGGGTAACCTCAAACTACCTGACCAATGCCGATGAACTGCAAATTAAAATGGCGCAAGGTGCAAAACCTGGCGAGGGCGGACAGCTTCCCGGCCATAAAGTTGACGACTGGATTGCAAGAACCCGTCACTCAACTCCGGGTGTAGGTCTGATCTCTCCGCCGCCGCACCATGATATTTATTCTATCGAGGACTTGGCTCAACTTATATTCGACCTTAAAAATGCTAACCGCCAGGCACGTATCAACGTTAAGCTGGTATCAAAAGCAGGCGTAGGTACAATAGCCGCCGGTGTTGCTAAAGCACATGCCGATGTGATCCTGATTGCCGGGTATGACGGTGGTACAGGTGCATCGCCAATAAGCTCAATTAAACATGCAGGCTTACCGTGGGAGCTTGGCCTGGCCGAAGCGCACCAGACATTGGTACGCAACAAACTACGCAGCCGCGTCGTGCTGCAAACAGATGGTCAGCTAAAAACAGGTCGCGACCTGGCTATTGCCGCCCTGATGGGTGCCGAGGAGTGGGGTGTGGCTACAGCAGCATTGGTTGCAGGTGGTTGTATCATGATGCGTAAATGTCACTTAAATACCTGTCCGGTAGGTGTAGCTACGCAAAACCCGGAATTAAGAAAACTATTCACAGGCAAACCGGAACATATCGTAAACTTGTTCAGATTCCTGGCCGAAGAGCTTCGCGAGATCATGGCCGAATTAGGTTTCCGCACCATTAACGAAATGGTTGGCCGCGTTCAGTTCCTGAAAGTAAAAGAAGGATTGAAAAACTGGAAAGCTAAGAAAGTTGATCTTTCTGGCATTCTGCATCCGGTAACCAACACCAAAGACCTGACGTTGTACAACAGCGAGCAGCAGGATCATGGCATGGCCGATATCATCGATTGGAAATTATGGGAAGATGCAAAACCTGCATTAGCCGATAAAACCCCGGTATTTGGTACCTACGATGTAAAAAATACAGACCGTACCATTGGCGCACTGTTATCAAACGAGATCTCAAAAATTTACGGCTCTGCCGGATTACCGGATAATACCATTAACTACAAATTCAAAGGCTCTGCCGGACAAAGCTTTGGTGCTTTTGCTACCAAAGGTGTTTCTTTCGAACTGGAAGGCGAGGCTAATGACTATGTAGGCAAAGGCTTATCAGGTGCACAACTGGCTATCTATCCGTCAGCAGACGCTACTTTCGTACCTGAAGATAATATCATCATCGGTAACGTAGCGCTTTACGGTGCTACAGCTGGCGAGTTGTTTATTAACGGTATGGCCGGCGAGCGTTTTGCAGTACGTAACTCGGGCGCTACCACGGTTGTTGAAGGTATTGGCGATCACGGTTGCGAATACATGACCGGTGGTCATGCACTGATCTTAGGAAAAACCGGGCGTAACTTTGCCGCAGGTATGAGCGGTGGCATTGCCTGGGTATATGATGTCGACGGTACCTTTGCCGAAAACTGCAACAAAGAAATGGTTGACCTTGATCCGCTTACTGATAAAGATGAAGAGCAAATTCTTACTTTATTGCGCAAGCATGTAAGCTTAACCCGCAGTAAACTGGCTCAAAACATCGTGAAAGACTGGAATGTGGCATCAGCCAAGTTTATCAAGGTGTTTCCGAGAGAGTACAAAAGAGTATTGGAAAAATTAGAGTATCAAACTATCAGCAAATAATTTAGATGGGAAAAATAACAGGATTTCAGGAATATGACAGGAAAATGCCTGAAAAATTATCGCCTGCAGAGCGTGTAAAAAACTATAACGAATTTGAGAGTTTATATTCAGACGAAGAGTTAAACAAGCAATCAGCACGCTGTATGAATTGCGGTATTCCGTTTTGCCACTCGGGCTGCCCGCTGGGTAACGTGATCCCCGAGTTTAACGATGCGGTATACAATAAGAAATGGGAAGATGCTTACCAGATATTGGCATCAACTAATAATTTCCCCGAATTTACCGGCCGTATTTGCCCGGCTCCATGCGAGTCGGCCTGCGTGTTGGGTATTAATAAACCTGCCGTAACTATCGAGGAAATTGAGAAACATATCATCGAGATAGCTTATCAGAAAAACTTGGTTAAACCAAGCGCGCCGTTGGTTAAAACCGGCAAAAAGGTTGCTGTGGTTGGTTCAGGCC
>DATCXS010000233.1:0-2743 GCA_036565645.1 Mucilaginibacter sp. | reverse complement strand
CAGGGATGGCCAGCCGCTACGGCAGCATGAAGCAAATTGATGGCTTTGGCCCAAACAATGAAACCATTATTGACTATTCTATCTATGATGCCATTAAAGCGGGTTTTGGCAAAGTTAGCTTTATTATCCGCGAAGAATTTGCCGAGCCTTTTAAAGCCATTTTTGAGCCAAAACTAAAAGGCCGTATCGAAACCGATTATGTTTACCAAAGTTTCGACCTGAAACCTTTTGGTATTGATAAAGAAATTGAGCGTGCTAAGCCATGGGGTACTGCCCATGCAGTATTGGCAGCCCGTAACCAGATCAATGAGCCGTTTTGCGTTATCAATGCTGATGACTATTATGGCTATGACTCGTTTGAAAAAATGGTTAAATTTTTAACTACCGAGGTTGCCGACGATAACTATTCACTGATTGGTTATCAGATAGACCGTACTTTGTCCGATCATGGTTCCGTATCGCGCGGTGTTTGCGAGGTTAACGCCGGGGGTTATATGACCGAGGTTAACGAGCGTACCGAAGTTTACTTTAAAGAAGATGGCAGCGTAGCATACAAAGACACCACCGGCGAGCATCCGCTAACAACCGATACCCGTGTATCTATGAACTTCTGGGGCTTTACCCCGGCGGTATTTGCGCAAAGCGAGCCGATGTTCCGCGAGTTTGTTTTGGCTAACGAGGACAATCCAAAAGCAGAATTTTTTATTCCGCTGGTTGCCGATAAACTGATCAAAACCGGTACCGCTAAATTTAAAGTTATCCCAACCGGTTCAAAATGGTTTGGTGTAACTTATAAAGAAGACAAGCCAATCGTTCAAAAATCAATTTCAGAACTGATTGCCAATGGTGTTTACCCGGCTAATCTTTGGGATTAATTGCACAGACTTACCAAGTTTTTGAAACTTCATAAGTCTTAATCTAATATTTAAGATCCTGCCTACAAGGCGGGATTTTTTGTTTTAATACATCGGCATGATGAACAATCACCGACTTGTCATTCTGAGCAAAGCGAAGAATCTTATATGAGCGATAAGAAAAACGTATAAGATTCTTCGCTTTGCTCAGAACGACAGCTGGCAAGGATATCTAATCTCCAATTCTCAAAACTAAAAAATAAGCGCCGCTGTTGTTTCAACATGCAGATAGATATTTTAGGCAATGTCGATACCATCACCAGGCAAGACAATTCGTTCTTAATTAAAACCCCACAGGCCGATGCCCGAGTTTGGGTTTATACGCCAACCACTATCAGGGTATGCGTCACTAAAACAGGCAAGCAGCCTGACGAGTCATTTGCCGTAATTGAGAAACCGCTGGATGATTTTAACTGGCAAAAATTGAAAGACACCGTCGAAGTAACTACATCAGCCTTAAAATTGGTAATCAATTTAAATCCGCTGCGCTTCAGTTTCTTCACTGCTAATGGTAAACCGTTGAGCGAAGACGACCGTCGCTTTGGCATTAACTGGCAGGCGGAACGCGTAGTCAATTACCGCAAATTATATCCCGATGAAAAGTTCCTGGGCCTGGGCGAAAAGGCCGGCGACCTGAATCGCCGGGGCTGCAATTATGTCAACTGGAATACTGACGCAGCACTGCACACCATCACCAGCGATCCGCTTTATAAGACCTTTCCATTTTTTATTGGCCTGCATAGCGGTTTGACCTACGGACTATTTTTCGATAATACGCACAAAAGTTACTTCGATTTTGGCGCTACTACCGACGAGCAAATGAGCTGGTTCGGTGCCGACGGCGGCGATATGAACTATTATTTCTTTGGTGCGCAGGGTTTGCGTAATATTTTGGAAGATTATACTTGGTTAACCGGGCGTATGGAAATGCCGCCCTTATGGAGCCTGGGTTACCAGCAATGCCGCTGGAGCTATATGAGCGCGCAAGAGGTGCTATATGTCGCCAGGAAATTCAGAGAGCGAAACATTCCTGCTGATGTGATGTATTGCGACATCGATTACATGGATGGCTATAAGATCTTTACCTGGAACAAAGAAACCTTCCCCGACCCTAAAGGAATGATCGATGAATTAAAGTCAATGGATTTCAGATTGGTGACGATTGTCGACCCGGGAATTAAAATTGATGAAGATTACAAGCAATACAAAGAAGGGGTAGACAGGGGCTATTTTGCTACCTATCCAAACGGCGAGCTCTATATCGGCAGCGTTTGGCCGGGCCGCTGTCACTTCCCCGATTTTTTTAATGAAGAGGTACGCGAATGGTGGGGTGCATCTTTCGACGCATTGGCCTCCCCTGGCGTAGAGGGCTTTTGGAACGACATGAATGAGCCAGCTGCCTGGGGTCAGAACATACCCTGGCTGGTAAAATTTGGCGAACGCTTTATGCCCGAAGTACGAAACGCCTACGGTATGCAAATGGCAAGAGGCACTTACGATGGCACCAAACGCATTCTAAAAGGCAAACGACCATTTGTACTCACTCGTGCTGCTTATGCAGGCACACAGCGCTATTCGGCTATCTGGACAGGCGACAATGCCGCTACCGATGAGCACATGTTGTTTGGCCAGCGACTGGTAAATAGTTTGGGCCTGACGGGGATGTCTATGATAGGGGTTGATATAGGTGGCTTTATGGGAGACCCTACACCTGAGCTAATGGTTCGTTGGAACTCTTTGGGGCCTTATGTACCCATGTTTCGTAACCACGCGGCTTTAGGCATGTCCATGCGCGAGCCGTGGCAATGGGGCGATGAATATGAGCGGAT
>DATCXS010000087.1:0-2752 GCA_036565645.1 Mucilaginibacter sp. | reverse complement strand
TCTTTTTTGCCGAGCTGGACTATCGTGCGCATCCAACAGCCGCGACCTTGAAAAAATGGGATAACGTGGTAGAGCAAACCGCTAATTTTCTGGCCACCTATGCATTTTTTGATAAAACCCGCAACCAATATGTTTTGGGTCCGCCGATACGGGTGGTGTCTGAGAACAATGATATATTCACTACCGAAAATCCGACGTTCGACCTTGCCTATTGGCGCTTTGGCCTGCAAACGGCCCGGCAATGGCGCAAACGCTTAAAGCTTAAGCCCAACCCTGCATGGGGCAAGGTGCTGAAAGGGCTGTCGCCGCTGCCGGTGAAGGACGGCTTGTACGAGCAATGGGAAAACATGGAAGATATGTGGACCAAATTCAACTATGAGCATCCGGCTTTGATAGGCGTATATGGCGTACTGCCGGGCAATGGAGTGGATATGCACGTTATGGAAAACACCTATCAAAAGGTAAAGTCTGTTTGGCAGTGGGACAAATGCTGGGGATGGGACTTCCCGATGATGGCTATGTGTGCAGCACGTTTAGGTCACCCCGGCGATGCAGTGAATATGCTTTTGCATCCCTCGCCAAAGTTTGGTTTTGACGAACACGGCTTTGTTGGCGGCGGCAACCCTTATCCTTACTTCCCATCAAACGGGGGTTTATTATATGCTGTCGCGATGATGACGGCAGGCTGGGATGGCGATAAAGGCAAACCGGAGCCGGGCTGGCCAAAAGACGGCTCGTGGGTGGTGCGATGGGAAGGCTTGAGTAAGGCTTTGTAAAGTCTCCGAATGTAGTCACAGACTACAGACATAATGATTCGTAGACAGAGTCTGCGAACAGCGGAAATTTGACATGACGTGTGTGTGTTAAAAACGTAATGTATTACAAACTATCCCGCAAGGTAACCTTAAATGGTATGGCAATATGCTCTTTGGTATTGTTCAGCGCCATTTCGGCGGCTTTGGCTCCCATCATTCTGAAATTGGTGGATATCGTAGTGATGCCATTCAGGATGATCTTTTTGAGCGGCGTTTCGTTATAAGATATCACGCCGATGTCCTGCCCTATTTTCAACTTGTCGCTAACAATCTTTTCTACCAGCTCTACCAGATCATCTTCCATTAAATTGATATAAACGGTGCCGGGTTGCAGCATCTCATTTTTAAGCTTATGGATAGTCTCATACTCGAAGGCGTATTGCCGGCAAAAATTAATAAAGCCGGTCAGTATTTCTTTAGAGTAGTAGCTATTTTCGGGAAAGATGATCTTCAGCGTGTGATATTTGCTCAGCTTATCCAGCAATTGCGACAGTGCATCATAAATATCCTGTTCAAAGTTCTCATATACCGCCCCAAAATCGCCGCTGATGTTTTCGAGCAGCTTATCCATCAATATCAATTTGTCTTTTGGCAATTGATCGATGACAGCTTTGGCACTGCTTGAATTCTCAATAAAATGAGGAATGATAATCAGCTTGGAGTAATGCTCGATATCGCCCGTCAGCAGTTTTTTAAAGAAGTTAAAGTTGTTGTTATAAATGTAGAAGTCGATAGCCGCATTGCTGCCCAGCACTTCGGCAAAGGCATCGTAGATGATCTTTTTGTGGCTGCTTAGTTTGTTAAAAAGCAATAGCACTTTTATCGGCTGATCAAAAGTCACATTACTGATAAAATATCCCTTGCCTGCTACCGAGTTAATGACATTGTACTTCTTTAACTCTTTATAAGCCCGCTCGATGGTATTGCGGGCTACTTCAAGTGCAATGCTCAGATCATTGATAGATGGCAGGATATCATCCTTTTCTACCAAACCATCCTCAATACCGCGCAAAATGGAGTTGCATATCTGCAGGTATTTTGGGGTGATGGAATGCTCGTCTATCTGAATGATTTTTAGATAATTTTTCATTGCGTTATATTAAACTTACGAAGTTTTTAAAACTTCATAAGTTTCACATTTACCAGGAACTAAGTCCCTCAACCCTCTTTACCGCTTGTGGAAAAGAGGGTTATTGCTTAGGACAGTAGGTGACAGTTAACCCAAATGAATTTTGTTAACTTGCCGTAACCAATTATACATCCTTTTTTAAATAAACAATGAGAAAAGCTTTCTTTTTATTTATTGGCCTGCTTGCAACGCAGTTAACCATGGCGCAAGTAAAGGTTCAGCATTTAATGACCGAAAATCTGCCCAACCCGATAAGCATTGATGCAACATCGCCGCGCTTTAGCTGGCAGTTAGACGGCGGCCGGGCGCGTAATATTATGCAAACCGCTTACCAGATCAAAGTTACTGACGATGCCAAACACACCGTTTGGGCTCCCGCCAAAATAAACAGCGACCAGTCGATGTACATTTACTATCAGGGCAGCCCATTAAAATCGGGCGGGAAATATACCTGGCAGGTTAAGGTTTGGGACAATCACGGCAAGTCATCACAAAGCACCGCAACCTTCCGCATGGGTTTGTTAAAGGCTGATGACTGGAAAGCGCAATGGATTGGCCCGGGGCAGGAAGAAGCTTCAAGACCAAGCCCGTTATTCAGAAAAGGATTTAACGTCAACAAAAAAGTAAAAACAGCTATAGCTTATATCACCGCACATGGTTTGTATGAGGCACATATTAACGGCAAGCGCGTAGGCGATGCTTATTTGACTCCGGGATATACCAGCTATAACAACCGCATACAATACCAGGCTTATGATGTTACCAACCTGCTGCAACCGGGCGCAAACGCTGCGGGTGCAAGTTTGGG
>DATCXS010000069.1:0-7855 GCA_036565645.1 Mucilaginibacter sp. | reverse complement strand
TGCAATGCCAGTTAATAGATACTCCGTATTTTTCACCTATTCTTTCTAATAAATAACGGGCAACCCAAATTTGGTCGCCTGCTTCTTTAGCACCTTTGGCAAAGATCTGGAACTCCCACTGACCGGCAGCAACTTCGGCGTTGATACCTTCAACGTTCAAGCCAGCCTCTAAACATACATCTAAGTGCTCTTCAACAATTTCGCGGCCGTAAGCATTGTTAGCGCCTACTGAACAGTAATAAGGGCCTTGCGGAGCAGGGTAACCCGCAGCCGGGAAACCAAGTGGTTTGTTAGTGTTAGGATCCCACAAAAAGTACTCCTGTTCAAAACCAAACCAAAAATCGTTATCATCATCCTCAATATGCGCACGACCATTCGACTCGTGTGGCTGACCTTTTGAATCCAAAACTTCGCACATTACTAAATGTGCATTTTTTCTTTGCGGATCAGGACAGGTAAATACTGGTTTTAAGATACAATCAGAAGAACCACCCGGTGCTTGTTCGGTTGATGAACCGTCAAAGCTCCAGTTATCCAGATCTTCTACTTTACCGCTAAATTCTTTAACGATTTTTGTTTTGCTACGCAGGCTTTGAGTTGGTTTGTATCCGTCAAGCCAGATGTACTCGAGTTTAATTGCCATGTTTTAAATTAATTTTATAAAGTTTGATCAGATATTGATTTTAAATCGCAACGATTACGTTTGTTGAGCAAATTTAAATTAATAATTTGCTTTTTTACAAATTTTATCAAAAAAAGTTTAAAAAAATGAGAAATGTTACAACAAAATCGTTTATCAATACTAAAAACATCAAAACTTTCTCTTAAAAAATGCAAATAATCACTTTTTGACAAATTATTTTAAAGATTAAGCTTTCAAACAATATCAGAAAATTTTTATTCGTTGATTTGGTAAAAGCTTCGTTTCTTATAAAAATACCGGCAGGTATGTTGCTCAAAAATGGTATTTTAACATTCAGCCGACGATGTTTTGCATTTTTTTATTAAAATTGCGTGCAATTTTTTGATTCTCATCTCATATAAATTATAAAACTATGAAAATTACTGTTGTTGGTGCCGGAGCTGTCGGCGCTACCTGTGCGGATAACATCGCCAGAAAAGAATTAGCCGAAGAACTTATTTTGTTAGATATCCGAGAAGGTTTTGCCGAAGGTAAGGCTATCGATATGATGCAAACTGCTGCCCTGCTTGAGTTTGATACCAAAATAAAAGGTGTTACCAATGATTATGCCGCTACTGCCGACTCTGAAGTAGTTGTTGTTACCTCTGGCCTGCCGCGTAAACCGGGCATGACCCGCGAAGAATTGATTGGCGTAAACGCAGGCATCGTAAAAAGCGTTACCGAGAATATCCTTAAATACTCGCCAAACACTATCATCATTGTGGTTTCAAACCCAATGGACACCATGAACTATTTAACCCTGAAATCATCAGGCTTACCTAAAAACCGGGTTATCGGTATGGGTGGCGCGCTCGACTCGGCCAGGTTTAAATATTACCTGAGCCAGGAATTAGGCTGCTCTCCTGCCGACCTTAATGCTGTAGTTATCGGCGGTCACGGTGATACTACCATGATCCCATTGATTAACCACGCTACCTGGAACAGCATCCCGGTTACGCAGTTCCTGAGCAAAGAGCAACAAGACAAGATCGTAGCTGATACCATGGTTGGCGGTGCTACTTTGACCAAACTTATTGGCACTTCTGCCTGGTACGCACCGGGCGCAGGTACTGCATTTATGGTTGAGTCTATTGTTCGCGATCAGAAAAAACTGATCTCTTGCGGTGTTGCCTTAGACGGTGAATACGGACAGAAAGACATTTCATTGGTTGTACCGATAGTATTAGGTAAAAACGGTTGGGAAAAAATCGTCGACTTTAAATTAACTGCCGACGAGCAAGCCCGCTTTAACAAAAGCGCCGATGCGGTACGTACAATGAACAAAGTTTTAGCTGACAGCAACCTGATCTAATCAATCTGGCCTGTTAGTAAATAAAGCCGCCTCATCCGGGCGGCTTTATTATTTTAATAAATTATTGAACCTGCGCTGGCGGCGCTTTTCGTCGGGATCTATTTTGCAGGGCATCCCTTTTATCTGGGCAATATAGCTTTTGGGAAGACCAGCATCCGCAGCCAATTTTAATATTTTGGCGTGATACCAATCATACGGTAGTAAGTGGGTAGTAATGGCGTGGGGTTGGGTTACAAAAACCTGGGCATGATAGATATTATCTGCCATATCAAAACAAAGTACGGGTTCCAGTTTTAATACCGAGCTCCACATAGGGTCATGAAAGTTTGAGCGCTCTTCGTCATCCAATTCAATCAGCAAACCCCAAACCATCGCATCCAATTCAAACGACTTAACCACATTTGCCTTGGCCGATTCGTCTTCGCCCGTGCTGTTAAACACAAAATTGTAGCCGGGTAACTTGGCAACACCGATTTTTTTTGCAGAAGGAACCGTCCTCGCAAACTTCTCTACGTTCATGTTGCCCGCATACGCAAATAATATCATAAGCTTTATAGGTGATGGATATAATTAAAACGCCTCTGCCTAAAAAATGTTATAAAAATCTACCGCTTCAACCGCCGATAATCACTTTTTTTCCTGTTTTTGCTGCTTCATAAATTGCAGCTATAATTTTCAGATCCTTTACAGCTTCATAACCATCTACCGGAACCGGCGGTTGTTTATCGTGAAATATAATCCCGGCAAACTCATCCATCTGTACGGCTTGATGTACGGTTGTCGGCTGTGTCAATTCGCCCTGGTTGGTATGGCCCTTTATCGGACCATAATTGGTTGACGGTTGCATTTCGGCATAACCATACTCGCCATTCAGAAAAAACTTATCCAGGTTATTCATATTATAGGTAGACAAGCACGACGCTGTTGCCCCACTTGGAAAGCCGAACTGAAACTGAATGGTCTCGTCAACACCTTCTTTAAATTTTACAGGGTCGGTTTTTGTTTCTTGTGCGGTTACCCAAACAGGTTCCTCACCTGTCATGTAGCGAGCGCCGTTTACAGCATAAATACCAATATCCATCATCGAACCGCCGCCTGCCATTTCGGGCTTAAGCCGCCACTGTTTGGGGTCGCCGATCTTGAAACCACACAATCCCTGGAAAAACAATATCTTACCAAACTCACCATCCTTACGCATACGGATAACCTCTAAGGTCTTTGGCTCAAAATGCATACGATAGCCTACCAGCAGCTTCACTCCTGCCTGTTTACAGGCCGCAATCATTTCCTCGCCTTGCCTAACACTGATGGCCATCGGTTTTTCACTGATAGCATGTTTACCGGCTTTAGCCGTACGCAATATAAAATCATGGTGCGTACTGTTGGGGGTGATCACATAAACTGCATCAATGTCCGGGTTAGATTTGATTTGATCAAAATTGTCGTAATTGTAGCAGTTTTTAGCGGGGATGTTATACTTAGCGCTCCATTTGGTAATCTTTTCGGGTGTACCGCTGATTAAGCCTACCAATTTGGCTTTGGTACAACCTTGCATAGCTTCGGCAACGCGACTGGCATAGTTACCCAAACCTAAAATAGCCACACGCAGCACCGGCCCATCATAAGCTTGTACTGTTTGCTTTTCTGAAGCATAGCTTGTAACCGAAGCTAATTGTAAGGCTACTGCCGATACCCCGACTTTCTGTAAAAACTCGCGACGTGTATTTTTCATAACCGGTATTGTTTTATTTAAAATTAAGGATTATAAAGTAAACGGACTGCATGTGCAACCCCTTTCTAAATTTCCCAGCTGTTGCTTTATTTAAATTCTTCGTCCCTTAAACCGGTATTAACCAAAACATTGCTTACTTTAAATTCGACCGGCACACCCAATATCGATGTTTTAGAATCATAGGGCACTTTAACGCCGTTTGCGTCGCGGTAGTCGTCAAACTCGGTTGGCGACGCATTCGGTGTATCATTAACCTGTTTCAATTTCAAACCGGTTTGCATATCAAAGTAAGCTTTGACTTTACTACCGTCGGGGTGCGTTATTGAAAGTTCATAAGCCAGTTTACCACTTATTGCATGTATCCGCTTATCCAGCGTTAATATATAGCCAGGTTTACTATATTCCAGCTCAGGGAAGAAACCAAAACGGTTAGACAATAAATGTTGATAGTCCTTAGGCGCATTAACTGCTGTATTTTGCTGTATTAAACTTACGCTATCGCCTATACCTTTTAAATGCAATAAAACATAATTATTGTAGGCGGGTGCAGTCAGATCATACTCAAATTTATCATCGGCTTTGTATCTGGTTACCAGTTGCACCACGGTTCCCTGCAGCGTAGCAGATGATTTAATGGTCAAATCTTTTAATGATTTAACCTTATCAGCCCCACCGATAGCATCCAGGTAAGCTTTAACTACCGACGCAGCAGTAACGTTTTTATCAATCTCCTTTCCGCTTAGCGAATTATTCTCGGGGTCCAGGTCAGGCAGTACATGATCGGGATCGAGCGTTACTAAAGTAATTTTCGAAGTCGATTGGTAAAGGAAGGTCCAGGTACCGCCGCGCTGCCATATTTCGGCAGGGAGTTTTACTGTGCCTGTTTTACCGTCATCTTCCTTGATTAACGCTGTTACCGGCAAAGCCATTTCGCCCAGGTTTTCAATGGTGATCAATGATCCTTTCGACGGATCGCCATCAACATAATCTATCGCCTTAACCGATTGGTCAAGCGTCATGGTGCCCATAAACCATTCATTCCAGAACCAGCTCAGATCCTCGCCTGCCGCATTATCCATCGAGTGGAAAAAATCCCAGGGCGTTGGATGTTTAAAGGCCCAGCGTTTAATATAGGTCCTGAATGCGTAATCAAAACGTTCTTCGCCCAAAATCTGCTCGCGTAGTATCTTTAAACCCAAAGCAGGCTTTTCGTAAGCTGCGTTACCTAAATAGTTATTCTGTATAACATCAGGCGTACTCATAATAGGGTCAGCTTCGGGATTAAACATCACAGGTGCTTCGCGTTGGGCATCTTGTTTCTGATAATACTCGCCATTGTTAAACACTTTGGTATCAACCTTATTAATAAAAGTATTGAAACCCTCGTCCATCCAGGCATATTTACGTTCGTTCGATCCAACGATCATCGGGAACCAGTTGTGACCAAATTCGTGATTTGTCACTTCCCAAAGTTCGCCAGCTTTTGATTTCCAATCGCAGAAAACAATACCCGGATATTCCATACCGCCTACTATACCACCAACATTGGTAGCTACGGGATAAGTAAACTCGAACCATTCTTTTGAATACAGTTCGATACAGTTCTTAACGTATTCGGTCGAGCGGCTCCAGGCATCCTGCCCCGCAACCTCAACCGGATAAACCGACTGCGCCAATGCCTTCTTTCCGCTCGGCAAATTAATACGGGCGGCATCCCAGATAAATGCCTTTGAAGCAGCCCAGGCTACGTCGCGGGTATTTTTGCACAAAAAGTGCCAGGTAAGGCTCGGCTTATCGGGGTGCGATGTCTTACTGGCGATATCAGCCTCATCGCGGATGCTCACTGTTTTATCGCTGTTCTTTGCATCAGCCAATCTTTTCAAAGTTGTGGCAGTAAGCACCTCCTTTGGATTTAACAATGCGCCCGAGCCGGTGACAACCAAATTAGCCGGGGCGGTAATAGTATAATCGATATCGCCATACTCCAGGTAAAACTCTGCCGCACCCAGGTACGGAATAGTGTTCCAGCCGCTTATGTCGTCATAAACCTCCATACGCGGATACCATTGTGCAATTTCATAGATCCAGCCGTTTTTAGTGTTGATGCGACCCATACGGTCGGTACCATATTCAGGTACGTCAAAACCATAATCTATTTTAATACTGATTTTTTTACCATTGGCTTTAAGCGAATCCTTTAATCTGATCTGCATACGGGTGTCGGTAATTATATAGTCGGCTTTGCTGGCTTTGCCATTTGCAATAATGTAAACGCCTTTAATCTCGTCACCCTTGGTATAGCTTTTATTGGTGAATCTGCCGCCGGTAACTACGCTGGTAGCCTGTGCGCGCGAATCCTCACGATAAATATTCTGATCTACCTGCAGCCATAGGAATGCCAAGCCATCCGGACTGTTATTGGTATAAGTAATGTTTACCGATCCGTCAACGCGATGGTTAGCAGTATCCAGTGCGATCTTGATTTTATAGTCGGCGCGGTTTTGCCAATATTTTGAGCTTGGTGCACCGCCGGCTGTACGAAACTGATTACCATTTTGCTGATAAAACAAAGGCGTAAAAACCTTATGCTGATCGTACTTTGAAGGATTTCCGTCTGTTTGTGCGCGACCCGCCAAAGAAGCGCCCGCTAACAACAGCGTTAAAAAGACTTTATTAATTTTCATGTTGTTGATAAATGTGCAAGTGTTAAAGATAGAATATAGGGTGTGATATTCAAAATGGTTAGCGCAGGGCGGCGGGGACTCACCCCGACACCGCTGCGCTTGTCGACCCTCTCTTTCGCAAGCGATAAAGAGGGGTTAAGGCGCGTGAGAAGAGCACGATCTATTATACTGACCGAGGCGTGGATGCGCTTGCCGGTGATAATCAGCAAAAAAAATTAAACTTCTCGTATACTTTTTTTATTTTGAGATAATAGAAGCCGATGGCCCGGTACATTTGCTAAAACAGGATTATGATAAGAATCGGGATTTGATTTTGTCATCACTGGGTCTAACTGTTTTAAGATTCGAAAATGACCAAATATTGAATGATACCCAAGCTGTTTTAAATACCATAACAAAGGCTTTATTAAAGAATTAACTTTAATAGCTAACCCTCTTTATCGCTTGCGAAAGAGAGGGTGGTCCAGCGAAGCGTAGACCGGGTGAGTCCCCTCGCCGCTACCCAAAATCTACAAAATTACGCTCCATCCTCAACCCTAAACCACTTATTATCAATTTAAATTCAATATTTATAACACATATTTATAAAATTTAATACGGCTTAGCGATAACCTTTTATCTTTGAATATCTTGTTATCGGAAAAACAATGAACGATTTTTTAGCTGCCAGATCGCAAATGGCCCTGTCGCTGGGCTTCCACATCATCTACTCATGTATTGGTATGGTGATGCCTGTTTTTATGGCTATAGCGCATTACAAATACCTTAAAACTCAAAACCCGGTTTATAAAAATGTAACCCAGGCCTGGAGTAAGGGTGTGGCTATTTTCTTTGCTACAGGTGCCGTGTCGGGCACTATGCTGTCCTTTGAGCTGGGCCTGCTCTGGCCAAAGTTCATGGTGCATGCGGGGCCGATATTCGGTATGCCGTTCTCGTTGGAAGGTGTCGCTTTTTTTATTGAAGCTATTGCCCTGGGCTTCTTCCTTTACGGCTGGAACCGCTTTAATAAATGGTTCCACTGGGCCACAGGCATTGTGGTAGGCGTTAGCGGGATATTATCGGGGATACTGGTGGTCTCGGCCAATGCGTGGATGAACAGCCCTTCGGGCTTTGATTTTGTTAATGGGCAATATCTTAATATAGACCCCATGAAAGCTATGTTTAACGACGCCTGGTTTTCTGAAGCATTGCACATGACGATAGCAGCTTTCTCTGCAACAGGTTTTGCGGTGGCAGGTATCCATGCGCTGATGATCTACCGAAAGCAAAACGTAGAATTTCATTCGAAAGCATTCCGCATCGCAATTAGTTTTGCTGCTGTTGCCGCAATCTTACAACCCTTCAGCGGCGACTTGTCAGCTAAACACGCTGCCAAACGTCAGCCGGCAAAACTGGCGGCTATGGAGGCATATTTTCATACGCAGAATTACGCGCCGCTTATAATA
>DATCXS010000191.1:0-6993 GCA_036565645.1 Mucilaginibacter sp. | reverse complement strand
TGGCTTGCATAAACTGGAGCGACTTGTTCTATTTGGGGGAAAGCCGTTTTCAATCCCAGCGGTAGTGGAAAAGGAATGTCTTTCCCATAAGTTCCTGCATGATGATATTCGGTTAACACACGATAGATACGATCTTTTTTGTTGTGAAAATTATCGAAACTGGTATGAAATTGTATAATGATAAAGATCATCACACAAACGGCAATGCCGACAGCCAGGCCGGTAACATTAATAGTGGCATAGCCTTTATTGCGCATCAGGTTACGCCATGCTATTTTCAAATAATTTTTGATCATGGGGTATAAAGGTAAAACTATGACTATAAGCCTTTATAATATTGTGCCATTCTTTATTTTGCTTAAAATCAGCGCATTAAAAAATGTATTTACAGCATACTGTACGGTTTTGATACAGAGGCACGTTCAGTTGCGTACATATTAATAAAGCAGCAGTGACAGGTTATTAAGCAATGTTCTGAGGCAACTGCTGCAGCCTGGCTAACGTAGTTGTGGCGGAAACTAATTATTAAATGAAAAAATCAGTAATCTTAACCATAGTGGCGATAGCGGCGGGTATTCTCTCTTGTAAAAAAGACCCGTTGCAGGCAACATCGCCTAATAGCCGTGTTGTTAAATTCAGGCTCTATACCAATAAGAATATCTCGGACGATAATAACATTACCTTTTCAATATTTATCAGAGAAAAAAATATTACCCTGTTTGATTCAACCCTTGCGACGATGCAGATAAAGGATATCCCTAATGCTGCTAACGCCCTGACGTATGAAAAAAAAATTTACAGTAACTCTATTTTGACTGCCGGGTTCCGTTATGTAATTGAAAACGTAGGCCACTCATCTCACTTAGATACCATTTCTGCAAACGAAAAAAGCAAATTGATTGATTACCCGTTCCATTAATATTTTACCGGTTTTATTTGGATATGGTATAGCCTTGCTTAACGTATTGCTCAAGCAGCGCTTTCAACTCCTTTACCTTTTCAGGGTTTTGGCTGAATAAGTTTTTACTTTCAAGCGGATCTGTTAAACGCAACTATTTCTACCAAAAAATATATTTAGCAACCTATAATCCTATCTTTATCGTAAAAAGATTTAATTAGCGCTTATAAATAATTATGAAATCTCATCTTTCACTGCTTTTATTATTTCTTTCATTTACGGCTACGTTTGCCCAAACTACCTTATCGTCGGATGATCTTTTTCAAGAGGCGCGAAAGTTAGCTTTCGACAATAAAAATTATGCAGGCGCTATAGCTTTATCAAAGCAGGCGCTTTCTAAAAACCCTGATTATGTCGATATACGCATTTTTTTGGGGCGGCTTTATACCTGGTCAAACCATACGGATAGCGCACGCATTCAACTTGACGACGTTTTAACCAAACACCCGGATAATGAGGATGGCGCAATTGCCTACGCCAGTTTAGAATATTGGAATAACAACCCGACAAAGGCATTACACATTGTGAAGCAAGGCCTTAAATTCCATCCTCAGTCAACAGATCTGCTATTATTAAAAGCGAAAATTTTAAATGATCTGAAGATGTTCCATGAAGCAAACGTAGTTGTAGATACCCTGCTTATAACCAATCCAAAAAATACAGAAGCCCGGGCGCTTGCCTCACGAATAAGGGATAATAGGTCAAAAAATAAGATCAGTTTAAACTATGACTTTATTTACTTTGATAAACAATTTAGTGACCCCTGGCATCTGGCAAGTATTGATTACAGCAGGCAAACTTCTATAGGGTCAATAACCGGTCGTGTCAATTACGCTAACCGCTTTAAAACCAACGGTACTCAGTTTGAGGTAGATGCTTATCCTCATTTGTCCAAAACATTTTATACTTATGTTAGTGGGGGGTATTCGGACAATGCAGGGGTATTCCCTAACTACCGGGCCGGCTTTTCATTATATGCTAACCTGCCGGCAAGTTTTGAAGCAGAGGCAGGATTCAGGTATATAAGTTTTAGCGGCCCTACATGGATATACACTGCGTCGGCAGGTAAGTATTATAAAAACTACTGGTTTAATTTCCGTACCTTCCTTACACCATCAAATAATTCTATTTCGCAATCCTTCGCACTTAACGTGCGCTACTATTATTCAGGCGCCGATGATTATTTGAGTTTGGGTATTGGCACGGGCCTATCGCCGGACGACCCAAGGAACAATATTTTATTAAATAACGGTAATATATATAAATTACGGTCAAATAACCTATCGGCTGGATATAGGCATTCTTTTAAA
Organism: Mucilaginibacter sp.; assembly: GCA_036565645.1. GTDB lineage: Bacteria > Bacteroidota > Bacteroidia > Sphingobacteriales > Sphingobacteriaceae > Mucilaginibacter. Next base: position 4,725 of record DATCXS010000191.1, on the reverse strand, counting down.
ACATTTAACGTGTTTTTTGTGAACCTAAGTCTGGTTAACCAGAAATACAAGATAGACACCCGGGGCAATCAGTTTGACGCAGGTATTGGATATATCAGGCGTTTTTAATCCTCCCTTTTTTATGACAAAACAATTGTTGCTGCGTTGGGGGCTGTTTTTTTATTATCGCCGTGGATGTGGCTTGCCTGGTTATTTACACCATCTAGTTGTGGCTATGACATAATAAAACCGAAAGCGTAATAGTCGCTGCTTTACATTATCAGGAAGGGCTGTTGTTTTTTGATTGTCGGGTTTATTTCCTATTCGGTTTTTGGGGAGATGACAGGCCCTGGCGTGTCATTTCGCCCCACGAATTCTTTTTACGCAAAAAGTCTATGTTACCCCTTATTGCGCACCATACAACAAACGGGTGAAAAACAAATGGCTCTAATACGGCTGTCAGTATTAGGTTAAGAATGTCTTTTTGACGCTTATACTGATAATAGGTTAATACTTCCATTAAAATGGCAAAAATTGAGTAGAGCACACCAAAGCAGAAAATAAAGGCTAATAATGTTAAAAAGAAGCCCCAATTTATTAAACCAAATGGACAGGAGATCAAAAACACAGCCATACCGACAAATTCAATAATAGGAGCCAAAAACTCAAAGAAGAACCAATATGGGTAACTTACCATACCTAAAAACCCATAGCGAGGGTTAAAAAACATTATTTTATGAAGGCGTAGCGTTTCTATAGTCCCACGTGTCCATCTGTTACGCTGCCGGCCCAATATTTTAAACGTTGCAGGTGCTTCTGTCCAGCATAGCGGGTCAGGTATAAAAGCCACTTTATAGGGTTGTCGTATTTCTTCCATATAGCGGCGCATCCTAACCACCAACTCCATATCCTCGCCAACAGTTTTATGATCATACCCCCCGCATTTAATTACAATTTCTTTATCAAATGCACCAAATGCGCCCGAAATTAATAATAATCCGTTTAAACGGCTCCATGCCATGCGGCCCAATAAAAAGGCCCGTATATACTCAAGTGTTTGTACTCGCGGCAAAAATTGTTGAGGTAGTCTTACTTTTACCAACCGGCCTTTTTCGATCTCGCACCCGTTAGCTATACGTATGACGCCGCCGGTAGCAATTACTCTGTGGTTTGGATATTCTAAAAACGGTTTGGCCAATTTTAGTAATGCATCCTGCTCTAAAACACAATCTACATCAATACAAACTACATAATTGTTTTTGGCAATATTCACGCCCACATTTAGGGCATCGGCTTTACCTCCATTTTCTTTATCAACTACCAAAAGCTTGCGATATACATTATTACGACTTTTATAAACGCCGCGCACTTTTTTTGTCTTAATTTGCTCATTTACAAAAAAGTCCACCTTATAAAGGTCATAGGCGGCAATCAATTTTTCTAACGAGTCGTCCTTACTGCCGTCGTTAATGATAATTACTTCCATGTTATTATAATAAATGGAAAGTAACGACCGCACATTCTCTATGATGTTTGCACCTTCATTGTAAGCTGGCGCCAATATGCTTATGCTGGGCGTCTGTGTTGATGCTGCTAATATCCGGTAATCGGTGAAGCTGTTTTTGTGCAGATAATTCCTTACTTCATCAATCGAATAAATTCCTATAAAGATGTAACACGAAATTAGGGTCACTGAAAAAGCCAGTATTGCGTAAGTGAAAAAATCAAATAATATAATTTGCCAACTCATGCCACTAATTCGTTTTTTAGATGTGCAATTATTTCGTTAAGCGGGTATTCTTGTGCTAGTTCATGGTTTGTTAAACTATTAATACCAATTGGTCCAATCTTAGTAAGAGCACCGGCTGTTTGCAGTACAATATCTACGTTTGCATGATTAAGTTGATCCAACAAGAAAGGTATTTCATCCTCGGTGGCTATGTTTTGAAATACTTTAATGATAGCTAATTGATGTTTAAGATCTGAGCTTAAAAACTTTCCCATTAACAAGTCAGAGGTCCCGGCATCGAATATTTCGCCCAGTGTTATAATAGCTTGAAATTTTACATGCTGGTTTACATCGTTAAGACATTCGGCAACCACATCGTGCAGCTCAAACCGATGGTAGTTTTGTACTAGTTTCAACGCAAAAATCACCACCGTTTTATTGGCAGATTTTAGCCATTTCTCGATGCCGTTAAAATTGTCAGGCGATATTTTTGAAAGTTCCTGCAGCAATTTGATCTGTTGCCACTCGGTGATAGGGTATGACACTACATCCAGGAAACGTAAGCCTTCAAACCCATAAAAGTTTACAACTGCAATTTGTGCTTCCATACGCACCAGGTCGTTAACATTATTGGTAAGGCGATATAGCTTAACAAGATGTTCTTTTAGCCCAATAACAGATAACTCTTGAATAGATTGCGCTTTTATATACCATCTGCGGTTTTTTAACCCGGCTAAAGCATAGCGGTCAAGGTTAAGTTGAAGATAAAGGTGTCGAATATTATCGGCAGCGCTACCGCTCAGATTCTTTTTAGCTTTTAATAATTCTTCTGTTAAAAACCTCCGGAAAGAGACATCAGTTAGTGTTTTTTGTACCCGTGTTGTTATTGGAATATGATTTTGAATCTCTTCAAAAAATATAGCCTTCCTGATCAGGAAACGAGCCATGTGTGCCCATTTCTGTTGCTTTTTGCTCCTGATATTCTTTAAATGTATATAAATAAGTATAAAGGCAACAAGTAATAACGCAATTATTATAAAACAACATATAGCCAGAATGAAATACTGAGGCTTGACCATGAGGGCTTACAGCTATTTAAGAATTTGTGGCTTTGCCATAATCAAACCGCCTGACACGGACGGTTAGTTCATTAGGGCTAAAAGGCTTGGTTATAAAATCATCTGCCCCTAATTGAAACGCCTCTAACACTACATCTTCCTGACCCATACCTGAAAGAATAATTATAGGCAGGCGATGGGTATAATTATGCCTGACGGCGCTTATGATTTCTAAACCAGAGGAATATGGCATCATAATATCGGTAATCACCAGGTCAGGCGTTTCTGATGCTATTTTTTCCAGCGCTTCCTTGCCATCCCTTGTTACTATAACTTCATGCCCATCTCTTTTCAAACGAAATTCTAAAGTTTTAAGCATTAAATCGTCATCTTCGGCTATTAAAATCTTCATGGTTTTTATACGAACGCCCCGGCTTAAAGTTATTGTAAAAATAATATCTGACGCAATTTAAACAACGTTACATTAATTATAAAGCAAAATAATCTTAAATCTTGTTAAGTTTATCTTCAAAAAGTAAGATTTTAATTATTGCAGCTAAATAAGAACTAAAAAAGTTCGCGCTGTACCTGAAACCTTGTGAATAAATAATTATTAGGCCAACATTTAGGTTTTTGGTGCGATCAAGTGCAAAAGGAAAAGATATAAATGGATTAGAGTACTCTTGTTGTATTATTCGGACTTTAACCACTTTAACAGGAGCTTTCGATAGGCCTACGGTATCGAGCAATGCCTTTGCAATTACTGCATCCGTCATCTTCTTGACATGCTCGTCGGCACTCTCTCCATAGGTAGCTATAGAGAAGCTATCCAGCTCCATTTTATGTTGCTCGGGTGTCTTTTGTTGTTGTGGTTGAAATACGGATCCTGTTTAATTAAATGTTATCTTATAACTACTTTGCATGAAAAAGCGATCAAGTCAAGCCGGTTTTATTCCCAATATAGACCAAAATTAAAACGAAAGCCCAGTGGTTTAAATCCTGGGCTTCGTCAATGAACTAAGTTATTGTACTTTAAACTTCATGCTTTTTAAAATATCGTGTAAGATACTTCTCGCCTTGTCTTTATCTCCCGGTTCAAATTTGACAAATCCTGCCGCTTGAATGCTGGCATCATTATTTAAGCAAAAAAAGTGATAAACATCTGCGGGATGGTCTAAAGTATCCAAAGTAATAATTATTTGTTTGTTGTCTAAATTTTCTAAGGTAGTAGGTCCGAATGTACTAGCATACATTGCCCTTAATGACTGAGCTCTTCCCGGCTCTGGCATTCTATTAAAAACGTGTAACTCAATTAATACATCATCAATTCTGTATATGTTATTGGCATGTCTATTAATCCGTTCTTGCAAATCAGGACGTGCCTGAAATTTTAGTTTTGAAGAGCCTAAAACTGAGGATTTATCCATCTTTCTCATTCCCACAGGAGCATCAATGCTTGCTATATTTGATAACACAATTCTTTGTGCCATACAATTGACGGTGAATAACAAAGTACTTAGTATAAATATGATTTTTCTCATGATATTGAATTTTAAAATTAACAACCGATAGGTACTATCGCGTCATTGGTTTGGCTATCTCTACCAACCTTATATAGAGGTAAAGCTGGTCGCGCCTGTAGGTTTGAAGAGGTAATTAAACATTCAGCCTGTGGTTGGTGTTATCACCGCACCACAAACTTATAGATTTTAATAAAACCAAAAAAGCCTCAAATCTTTCGACTTGAGGCTTTTAACTTTCGGTAGCGGGAGCAGGACTCTAAGCTCCGCCTATCAGTTTAAACCTCAACTACTTATCGCCCTTGCTTATTTCTGTGTACCTATTAGTGTACCGGCTTTCCATTAATTAACTGAAAGCAAATATAATGATTGACTACAATAGTTGTTAATCATTAAGCCACATCACAGCCTAGTCCTGAATTAAGCCAAGGAGGAACGG
>DATCXS010000478.1:0-4492 GCA_036565645.1 Mucilaginibacter sp. | reverse complement strand
GCTTGGTTAGGTTTAAGTCCAAGCTCATGGCCCATTTGCATGGCGATCATGACGTTGCCAGGCTTGCCTTTATAATCCTTCGGTGCGAAGTCAGACTCTGCGATCATTTTCGCGTATCTTTCAGCTTGTTCAAAGGTTGTTATCTCAAAGGGGGATGCTGTTTTTTTAACTTCGTTATTCATGATTATTACCTCTTACTTATTCTGAAAGTACGCTTGCCATTTTTATCAAACTTCCATGTCGCCAAGTTTTTACCGTCTTGCATTAGACCTGGAGCATCGCCTAGGAAAGTACATATTTTCATCAATATGGTTTCTTCAATCTCTTCCTCTATTTTCATTCGTTCGCGTATATCACGAAGTTGATTGATGCATTCCGCAATCTCAGGAGTGGCTTCAATGAAAAGATCACTATTCTTTTTAAAAGCCAATTTGAAGTCTGATAAAGCGGTTAATTCTGGGGCAACATCGGCCAATACATTGTTATTCCAGAAAGAAGTGATGCGGTTTTCGATGGCCTCTACTAAAAAGTGATCTCGCTTGATAGGGTAGATGCGAGTCTCTCTGAAGTTCAGAAAGAACACGATAAGATCGGCTTCATCGTAGCCGGTACAAGCTAACTGATGTTGCACTTGCAGCAGATATGCAGGCGGAATTTGATCTGTGCCAGACTCGCCCCACTCGTCTCCACTAAAATTCGCGGTTTTAATTTCAACTAACTTGCGTTGCCCAAAGACATAACGATCTGGGTGACAAAGCATGAAGGGTAATTTCGGGTGTATAACAGTATCAGGCCGATACTCTAATGTCTCGCCTGTTTCATACTCATAGCGCTTGGCAATAGCCGGCTCGAGTTCATGCCCCCACCATTGGAAATCATTCATCTCAAAGTTAGAGTCTAGCTTGCCGGTTTTTTGCATCCATAACTGGTAGGGTGTGCTATATGAATTAGGAATCTCAGGAAAGAGAATGACGGCCTCGCTTGCGCCGATGCCCTGGGCTCTTGCTGCTATTTGCGCTTCAGATAACATTATTGAGCACTCCGAATATCACGAGCACGCTCCAGATTATCAAAGTAACGATGTTCTTCATCTTCACTCGAAAAAGGCCATGCAGGCTTCTTATCTTCATCGAATGTTTCGTCACATTCGTCGTCATGTAATACCATTGTTTGCATCTCCTACTCATACTGATAAAGAAGCGAAGCTTTACTTTTAACTTGTAAAGTCTCCATGCAAATGGCACGTTCAGCCGATCCTGTGGGGTTACTCGATCCTTGAGCATCAATAATGTCCTTTAAAACATCGTGCCATTATACTCCTTTTGTGGCAAAGCGCCACATTTTAGGGCGTAAAATTAGTGTCGTTGGCTTGTATGGCCATCGCTTCGAACTTGTCACGCAATTCGGTCATTCTAATATAAGTAGCGCGTGTTAGAACATCGGGCGCAAATAGACAATTCGTTATCAGGTCATGATGAAAGTTTTTCATCCCCTCTACTAGCAAGCCCCCGATATAGAATAAGTGGATTACTGTTATATCGTTTTCTGTGCCAGATTTTTTACTGCTTGTTGGTTCGTTTGACATTGACCTGCATCATCCTTTTGTTATTAACACAGGTCAATTGTATCATAATATGTAAAAAATGAAACACTTTGATACATATTTGTAACAAAGCGTAACACTTTGTTAAATATCAATCTTCTCCTAGCTCCGTCAATTTTAATTTAATCGCTGTCCAGATCAGATCACAGCACACCCCATTCATGGTAAGACCTGTCATTTTTTTGATCTTCAGCAACTTTTTATATTGAGCAACAGGCACCCGTATCAATATTGGTTTCACTTTGGTTTTTTCTAAATCTTCGTCGGAAACCTCGTCATCGGTTTCATTCCCACCGCCGTAGGCAGCTCCCATGATGATTTTTTTGGCGAGACGCTCTCTTTCTGCATCTGTTAATGGGTTTTTTGCGAAACCCTCATTAGACTTTTTATCAGCCATTGATTATTTCCTCGTATAGCGCATCTAATTCATTTTCGGCTTTGTTATCGATTTTTGCCTCATGTACGGTCTTACCTTTTGTTGCTACGTTTTGATAAACAATACGAAAGGGAATTTGGGTCTTGGCTAATTGAATATGCTCAAATTCTGATCTTTCAAAAAACTCCCGCGCTTTATCGGCTTGTTTCATCGCTGGATTAGTCGGGGTTTGATTTAAACAAATATAAGTACGCAAATTAGGATTGACGACTTTTATTTCACACACGAGATCATTAAATTTGGCTAACGTCCACAAATCGAACTGGGATGGACATATTGGAACGATAGCGACATCAGCTACTGATAGACCCGCACGCAATTCAAACGAATCGCGGCCACCCGTGTCCAATATGATGTTGCGATATTTTGTAGATAATTCGCGCACGTCATCACGAATATCTTTGCCTGTTTTTTGAACACTTAAAATGCGAGGCGTTATTTTATTGAAGTCTCTGGAAGCGCACCAGCTGCTTGCATTGGGCTGAGGATCAGCATCAACCAACAAAACATCGCCATCACGCTGCAATCGCATGAGTGCCAGATTGGTGGCTAGCGTTGTTTTCCCTGTGCCTCCTTTTTCCCCACCTGTTAATATAATCATTCTTTAATTCCCTATTTTAATGAAAAAATAATTTTTACCCTGAAATGTTTCATTTTGTCGAATAATTGTAACAGAATGTAACGTCGTGAAACAATATGTTAACAAAGTGAGTCGAAATGATGACAAAACGTTTCATTTTGAAACATTGATAGGTGCATTTGGGGCTATTGCAACCGGTATAGAATCATGTAAGTATTATCGAAATTTTGAATTATTTTGAACAGAAGGATTGAAAAGGATGTTCCTAAAACGAACATCCCCGAATCTATCTGGTGACTTGCCGGCCGCTACGATAGAGATCGGGGATAAAATTCCGTTTAACAACAAGGAAATTGTATCCGCGTTGTATGCCACAAATCAAGCGATTTGTCGTTTTTATGTGCCACCTGCACATCATAAAAAACGCATACCCTTCTTAGAGAAAGCAGGCGAGTTAATCGCGGATGCTTTAAACAACCCATTCGACTATGCGCTCGGCCATATCTTTTGGCACCGAGACAAACTCAACAAAGACGGTAGTTATCGAAAAGTCCGCAGAGAACGGCGAGAATCGATGACCGTCTTGATCGGCCGCTTCATTATGCACTCGGTCAATCTAGCCACCATGACACTAGGCTTTCCTTCCGGCAAAAATTTCCACCACTATGATTACGAAGGAATCGCAAAGGCAGTAGGAATCAATTTGAGCGAAGTAAAACGCACGATGGCGCGCTTTATTCAAGCAGGGTATGTCAAAGTAGAGCCCGTGCGAGAAAAACGCATGGACGGCTCTTATCGCAGTAAGCACCCCATTATTCGTATCAGTGAGCGTTTATTTTATGATCTAGGTTTCGACAAACATGTAATTTTGTTTCACGTAGAACGTGCGAAGAAAGCACTGACTAAAGCGTTGAATAGCAAACAAGAGACAATACAGTTATTTACACCACCTCGATCACCGGCTGCTAAGAATCATCTGAAAAAGATCATGCGAATATTAGCCGCTAACCTCTCCCCCAACACCAGCTAGCCCCTGTTTTTTTTAAAACGGTATCGACTCCGATGGGTTACTACGCCTATTTGCTGAATTTGTACACTATTTAACCTCTCTCGTCACCCCTTCTTTTGCAATATGATTCTTCTTTTTGAGGATCGTTGCACTTGCCCACAGATTAACCACAGATTAACCAAATAACTGTTTTTTAAAGGCGAAATAAGTGCGATCTCTAAAACACATAAAGATTTACAATTACCTAGGTTTATTTTTTTTAATTCATTTGGGATGAGAGCTATCAGCACCTAGTATGAGATAATCCAGTGAGACGTCTAATGCTTTGGATATTTTGATGAGTAATTCAAGATCAGGGCGGCGGCGGCCACGTTTCCCCAGTTCATAATCACAAATAACAGAGTGCGAGGTGAGCTTCACGATTTTTGCTAATTGCGTTTGTGTCAACCCCTTTGCTAAGCGTGCCGCTTTTAAGCGCTGGCCCATCGTCGTCGATGCCATGTGATTCTCCTTATTATTGATCGTAATTGTTGCGGAATCCTTAGTTAACTCAGCCACTTGTAGTAAAAATAAACTGTTGTTATTTACACAATGCGGCGGTATGCTACATAATCACATAGCTATGTGGTACTCTTTTTTTAAGATATAGACAAAAGGATTAAAAAGGAATAGAAAGGATTAAGCGGAAATGGAGCGTTTTTTGATGATGTCTGAAGTAACACGGTATGAAAGCCTAGAAGAAGCATTAATGTTTGCGATTAGGCGCAGCCATAAAGAGATTAAAGAAGTAGCGGTGACATTATGGCCATCCGATCCTCACCAAACAGCATACGGGCGGTTGGTAGACGCGCTTAACCCAGCAAA
>DATCXS010000192.1:0-2911 GCA_036565645.1 Mucilaginibacter sp. | reverse complement strand
CTATGCCGGTAGTTGTAGGTGTGCTGATAGGCGCCCTTACCGGCTCAAAAATTTTAGTGCGCAGCCATTCGTCAAACTGGATAAGGATAACCTTTGCTGTAATAATCAGCGTAATTGCTATACAAATGATCTATAATGGCGTAGCCCACAAAATATGATGAGCAAGTTAAAAGATACCGATCTGCAAACCCTAATAGGCTGGGTGCTGCGCGGCGGTGTATTTTTGTCGATAGGTGTTTGTATTTGCGGGGCCACCATTTATCTGATGGCGCACGGGCATGACATTGCCCATTATCATAACTTTAAAGGTGTGCCAACTTCGGTGCAAATGGGCGAAATTGTTAAAAGCATAGCCACCTTAAAAGGGCGGGCCATCATACAGCTCGGAATCATCTTGTTAATCGCTACGCCAATTTTCAGAGTATTATTTTCGGCCATTGGTTTTGTTGCCGAGAAAGACTATTTATATACCGGCATAACACTGCTGGTATTGGCTATCATTTTCATCAGCATGTTAAGCGGCTACACAGGCTAATCAATTACCGGCAACTTCGCCGGGGCTGGTCGCGCGTTTTTGTTCTTCCTCGTTACCTGCGCTGTGTCTAATAATACTCTTTAAGGAAACATTCCCGAAGCGATAAGTAAAGGTAAGTTTAAACAACCGGGTTTCAATCTTATCATAAACCGTCATGTTAAGATTTTGGTAGTTGATGGTACTGCGGTCGCGATAAGTATTAAAAACGTCATTAGCACTAAATGTTAGTGTTCCATTTTTATTTAATATTTGTTTGGACACATCAACACTTACATAATAATCAGCTTTAAACAGATAGATCCCATAAAATGTAGGGGCTTCGTATTTTCCGGATACTTCTGCCGTAAAGTTGTCGGGCAATGTAAATCGCTGTCTGCTAAAAAATTTAACTGCCTGGGTGCCCTTGTTCAGGTTGCCATATTTTGGATAAGCCTTTATACGTTCATAAGAAGCATCTAAATCAAAATCAGCATCCCACCAATTGGTAAAGTACACCGGTACACTAAACCTGATACCGTATATAGAATATTTGCCAAAGTTTTGGGTTACTGTGCGGCTCACCTTAGACGAGTCGTTTTGTATATAACTCGGAAAATCATAAAAATTGCTGGTTATACTGCTATATAGCGTGGTAAGGTATCTTTTATTAAAAGTGTGCGTCAACTGTATGATGCTGCTGTATTGGGGCAGTAAATTAGGATTACCCTGTTTGTAATCATACAGATCCGTAAAATTCAAAAACGGATTTATGTTTTCATATTGCGGACGTTGTATTCCACGATTAAAACTCAGGTCGAAAGAGTGTTTGTCATTAAGCGCATAATTTAAATGCACTTGTGGAAACCAATCCAGATAATTCCTTTTAATCTCGCTACTCATTATAGCAGAATTACCGCTGCCCCTGGTGTTCGTTTGCTCGAGCCGCAACCCGGCCGTTACATTTATTTTATTGATCTTGCCGATATAATTAACGTAGCCTGAATTAATATTTTCTTTATACAAAAACTTGCTGCTTAAGTTGGTCGAACTTTGGTAAACGCCGTTTACCATCGGTCCGAAAATCAATTGATTATCACTTTGTACCCAGCTATATTTAAAACCAGCCTCTAATCGTGCCCCCGCTGATAAAGGGTTAACATAATCAATCTTAGCCGACCAGATATGAGTATCCGCAGGCGAAAGATTTTGCAATTTCAACGACGGCCGGTAAACTACATGTGGCGAGTTATAGAAATAATTATCAATGTACTCTGACGAGTGCCTGTCAATATCATTAAATGCAAAATCGGCAGACAACACTTTACCCAGGGTGTCTAATTTACCGGTATAGTTAATGTCATAGCTGGTATTAGTCAATCCGCGATTTAATTTAGATTTGGTTGAGATAATTGAATCGAGCACCCCCGAATTGGTTATATTTAATACATTATTCTTTCTGTAATTATAACCGTCTATCGTTCCGCTTAACAATATGCCTACAGTGTGTTTGTCAGAAATAGCATAGTCGGCACCCATATTGTAGCTTTGCTTGCTGCCCTGGTAAGTGGTATAATAATCAATATCATAATCGCTCATTAAACCATTGTATTTAACAATCCGGTTGGTTAAGAAAAGGTGATCTGTTTTACGATACTGGTAATTATAATTACCAAAGATGTTAACCTTTTTTTGGCGGCTGTTAAACGTTAAACCACCACCGCCTCTGCCAAACTTACCGTAGGCACCGGTTCCGGTTAAAGTAAAGTTTGTACCAATGTTGGTGCCCTTTTTTGTGATAATATTAATAATGCCCGCCCCGGCTGCATCATATTTAGCCGACGGACTGGTAATCAATTCTATTTGTTTTACTGAATTTCCAGCAAGGCCTTGCAAATAGCTCATCAAATCCTGGCCTGAAAGATGCACCTGCTTACCATCAACCATTACCATGGCATTAGCATGGCCAATTAAGCTCAGGTCACCTTTTGTACCGGCGTATACACCGGGCGCCTGCCTTAATATCTCAAATACAGAGTTACCTTCGGCAACTATACTATTTTGTACGTTCAGCGTAACCTTGTCCGCTTTTGCCTCAACATACGAACGTTGCGCACTAATCGAAACTTCTTTAAGTAAGGGGATGTGAGGCGTTAAAGTAATATTGCCGACAAACAGGTTCTCGCCCAATTTAACCTCATAGGGCCCGGTTAATGACTGATCATAGCCTATCCTGCTAATCAGTAGTAAATATCTGCCTGGCTTTGTAGCGAAGCTAAACTGTCCCGCATCATCACAAGCAACTGATTTAATGATGGCCGAGTCGGCAGCGGCAAGTAAAATTATGTTTGCGGCAGCAGCAGCCAGGTGGTTTTCACCGTAAACCTTGCCATGAATGCC
>DATCXS010000442.1:0-4384 GCA_036565645.1 Mucilaginibacter sp. | reverse complement strand
CCCGCCGATTCGAGGTTTACGCCCTAACAACCAGCAGCGTTGCCGAAGCAAATGCAGCTATCAGAAGAATGAGAAAATTTGGCCTCGATCCACGCATCGTAACTGATGCGCCCGGCAAATTGATACATATATCTATCGGTCATTTTGCTACCAAGCAAGAAGCCACCGACCTTGCCTTTAAAGAAATTGAGGCCGGTCACGTTCCGGGTGGAAACGCCTATGGATTTGAGATAATTCCACAAAAAAAATAAATTACAATTAATGCAAGCAGCAGTAACAGACACCATCAGTAAACTAGCAGATACCGCTAATCACGCCGCACAACAGCTGGCAACCGTTCCAGATCAAGAATTACGTTTCGGCGACCTTTTAATAAAAGGCGGCTGGGTAATGGTCCCCATTGGTATTTTGGCAATACTGGGTTTGGTCATATTTTTTGAAAGATATTTTACCATCCGCAAAGCTTCAAAAAGCGAGGGCAACCTGATGCAACAAATACGCGGCAGCATCCTTTCAGGCAACCTGGAGTCAGCTATCGCGATATGCCGTAATAACAATTCGCCGCTGGGCCGTATGTTGCAAAAGGGCTTGTTACGCATCGGCCGCCCAATTAAAGATATAGAGGGCGCTATTGAGAACATCGGCAAACTCGAAGTTTCCAAGTTGGAAAAGAACATTGGTATTCTGGGTATTGTTGCCGGTATTGCGCCGATGTTTGGGTTCCTGGGAACCATTGCGGGGGTAATCAAGATCTTTTATGATATCTCTAAGACAGACAATATCAGTATGGGTGTAATCTCGGGCGGTTTATATGTAAAGATGGTGACATCGGCAGCCGGTCTGTTTGTAGGTATCGTAGCTTATGTTTGCTACCACATATTAAATATGATGGTTGATAAGGTGATCCTTCAACTGGAAACCGATGCCATTGAATTTATTGACCTGTTAGAGGAGCCAAGCAAATAATGAATTTAAGAAAAAGAACAAAGGGAGCATCTGCCGAGATACACACTTCGGCTATGAACGATATCATGTTCTTCCTGCTTTTATTTTTCCTGATCGCGTCGACAGTTACCAACCCCAACGTCATCAAGCTGATGCTGCCAAAATCATCAAGCGGGCAATCGGTATCTAAAAAAACAATTACGGTATCCATCACTAAAGACCTTAAGTATTACGTTGATAAAAAAGAAATTGCTGTAAGCGATCTGAATAATACTTTATTAGGTTATAAATCGTTAGCTACCGAGTTAACTATCGTATTATATGTCGACAAAACCGTAGCCATACAAGATGTGGTGCAGGTAATGGACATTGCCCAAAAACTAAATATTAAACTGGTATTGGCAACTGAACCGAAGGGTTAGAAATTAGTGATTGGTTGATTAGTGTCGAAGATTGAAGAGCAAAGATTAGAAATTGGTTAGTGGTTACGCTGAATTGGACAAGCCTCAGTGAACCATGAACTAAAAAAAGATTGGTTATTGAAGATTAGCATTGGCCTTGACATGCCTGATAAACTAATGAACCAATGAACTAAAAAGAATGAATTACCAACAAGAAGAAAATAATTATCCGAAGGCATTTGCATGTACCGGCATTATACTGGGGTTTGTGATGGCTTTGTGTTATTTTATTGTCTTTAGTAATCCGCCAAAACAAGAGAATGGCACCGGCGGTATATTGGTAAACTATGGCACTACCGACGAGGGCATGGGCAGTGATTATATGAATGCTGAAGAGCCGTCAATGGCTGAAAAAGCCAATCACAGTAAGCCTGATAAAGTTACCCCCGCCCCACCTACCGAGGAGAAGCAGCAGGTAGAAAGCAGCGATAAAAACGTAGTGACCCAAAATACTGAGGACGCACCCGAAGTAGCTGCAAATACCAAAAAGCCAAGCAATACAATAGCCACTACCCCAACAAAGGCACCGGCTAAGCCTACCGTTAACCAAAACGCACTTTACAAAGGCAAAACCAATACCGGCACCGGCGAAGGCGACGGTACAACCAACACACCAGGCAACCAGGGTAAAACCACCGGTAGCACGCTGACTAATAATTATAACGGTACAGGCTCAGGCAACGGTGGTAGTTTGATGATGTCGCAACGTAGCTTTACCAGTCGGCCGGCTATCAGTGATAATGGGCGCCATACCGGTAAGATAATCGTGGATATCCGTGTAGATAAAAACGGCAACGTGATTTATGCCCGTGCAGGAGCCCGCGGCACCACCATAACCGACTCAGGCCTGTTACAAAGATGTGAGGACGCCGTTAAAAACTCCAAACTAAACCCACTTGATTCAGCACCCGACCCGCAGATAGGTACCGTGGTGTTTGTATTTAAGGTGAAATAGGTTCTGACGCAGACTTAGCACTTCCGGCTAAAGACTTGCATCCTACTCCAAACAATGCATTTTGACCTTATCCATAAAATGATTAAGGTCAAAAGGTTTGGCTATATGGTCATCCGCGCCGCAGCTTTTGGTGATGGTTTCGAGGTCGCTATTGGCCGATACCAGGATCACCGGCAGATGTTTCAGATGTTCGTCGCTTTTAATATAGGCACACATAGCCTGCCCGTTTTCGTTTTTAAGCGCTAAATCCAGCAATACCAGGCTAACTTCATTTTCGTACAGGCATCTTTTGGCTGATTGAGTGTCTGCAAGACTAATCACTTTATACCCGCCTACCTCTAATAAAATGCTCATCATTTCGCCTATAATAGGCTCATCTTCAACTATCAGTACCTTTCTTTTCATAGTAAATTTTAATTCGGGTAACTTAATGCAATTGTTATACCATTATTTAGAGTCAAGAACCAAGAATAAAGAGTTAAGAAGGAAAATCTTGGTTCTTGGTTCTTGACTCTTTATTCTCAACTCTTAACTCTCAACTCTTTATTCTCAACTCTTAGTTCTTGCATCATGATTCTCTTTACCCTTCAATTGTTATAAATTTGCACTTATAATGACCTACCAGGAAACCATCGATTACCTATATACGCAGCTACCTATGTTTACCCGGGTAGGTGCTTTGGCCTTTAAAGCTAATCTTGATAATACTATAACGCTTTGCAATCTGCTGGATAATCCGCAGAATAAATTCAAAAGCATACACATAGCGGGCACAAACGGCAAAGGCTCAACCTCGCACATGCTGGCAGCGATACTACAAACCGCAGGTTATAAAACCGGCTTGTACACTTCGCCACATTTAAAGGATTTTAGAGAGCGGATCCGAATAAACGGACAGATGATCGATCAGCAGTCGGTTATTGATTTTGTAGGTCATCATCAGCAGGATTTTGAGCAAATACAACCCTCATTTTTTGAGATGACGGTCGGGCTGGCATTTAATTATTTTGCTAACGAACAGGTAGACATTGCCGTTATTGAAACGGGGTTGGGCGGCCGACTGGATTCGACCAATATCATTACTCCCCTGCTTAGTGTAGTTACCAACATCGGTTGGGACCACATGAATATTTTGGGTGATACACTGTCGCTGATAGCCGGTGAGAAGGCCGGTATCATTAAACCGCGTATCCCCGTAATTATTGGCGAACGACAAGATGAAGTAGCCGGGGTATTCATCAACAAAGCAAAAGAGCAAAATGCACCGATCAGCTTTGCCTCTGACCTGTACAATGTCGATGTTAAAAGTGATAATGATAATTTAGTCGAAGTCGAAATAACTTCTTCCAATCAGGCGCTTACTGTTCAGCTGGATCTGACAGGCAGCTATCAGTTTAAAAACATCAAAACAGTACTGGCAACGGTGAACCAGCTGCGCTCGCAAGGTTTTGCCATTACCGACAATCATATCAAAACCGCCTTACGCCAGGTTAAAACCCTGACCGGCCTGCACGGGCGCTGGGAAACCTTGAGCACCGCTCCCCTAATCATTTGCGATACCGGCCATAACCCCGATGGTATACAGGAAGTATTAAAAAACATTGCCAACGTTAAATACAAACAGCTGCATTTTGTGATTGGTATGGTGAATGATAAAGACGGCGCTAAAGTGTTATCGATGCTGCCTAAAGATGCTGTTTATTACTTCTGCAAGCCTGGTATACCCCGTGGACTGGAATCCGAAACGTTACAGGCCAAAGCAGCTGAGTTTGCCTTGCATGGTAATGTTTATTCGTCTGTAAAAGCGGCTTTAGGTGCGGCTCAAAGCGCTGCCCAGCCTGACGACCTGGTGTTTGTCGGCGGCAGTACTTTCGTGGTGGCCGAGGTCGTTTAAATCGGTCTTATTTTCTATCTTCACTATAAAACATCCGATATGAGCCAAATCACCTGGGGCATTATTGGTTGCGGCAACGTAACCGAGAAAAAAAGCGGCCCTGCGTTTAATAAAGTTCCTGACAGCAAA
>DATCXS010000239.1:0-10406 GCA_036565645.1 Mucilaginibacter sp. | reverse complement strand
AAGCCGGTTATTGCTAAAGAGCTGGAAGAAGCCGATCAGAAAAATGTGAGCCTTACTGCTACTCAAACTATCTACAGCTTCAAAGCCGGTAAAGTTAACCTGGATGTAACGTTCACTTCGCCATTGTTATTGGCTGACCTGGATCTGTTATCGCGCCCAATAACTTACATTACTTACCGTGTAAGATCTAACGATAGCAAAACACACGCTGTTAAGGTATTTTTCAGTGCCTCAACAAATTTAGCGGTTAACCAGCCTAAGCAGGCAGTTACTGCTTCACTGTCGGGCACTAAGGCTCTATCAATCTTGAAAGCCGGTACCGATGAGCAGCCTGTACTGCAAAAAGCCGGCGACGACGTTCGTATAGACTGGGGTTACTTATATGTAGCTGCTCCTAAAACAACCGGCGCTACGCAGTTCATCACTACCGAAAGAGAATCTGTTTTAGCTTTCCGTCAGGGTCAAACAAAAACTACCCAGACAAAAGGCACCCAATTAGCGCTGAATACGGTTATTCCGTTTGGTAACGTTGGTGCTACCTCTGTAGCCAAATATGTTGAGATTGGTTACGACGATGTTTACTCCATGCAGTACTTCAACACCAATTTACGTCCGTGGTGGAACCGTACCGGCAAAGAAACTTTTGTAGACCAGCTTACCAAAGCCAATACCGGGTATGCTTCTATCCTGCAAAAATGTGTTGCCTTTAACAAAAAAATGTATGCCGATGCAGTTAAAGCTGGCGGTAAAACCTATGCCGAGCTGTGCGTATTGGCTTATCGTCAAAGTATAGCTGCTCATATTTTGGTGCAAAGCCCTAAAGGCGAGATCCTGTGGTTCTCGAAAGAGAACTTTAGCGGTGGCTTTGTTAATACAGTCGACGTAACTTATCCGTCTGCTCCGCTGTACCTGATCTATAACCCTAAACTGATGCAGGGTATGCTGAACGGTATCTTCTACTTTAGCGAGAGCGGCAAATTTAAACATGATTTTGCTGCGCACGATTTGGGTAGCTACCCGCATGCCAATGGCCAGACCTATGGTGAGGGTATGCCTGTTGAAGAATCGGGTAACATGATCATCCTGACTGCTGCTATCTGCAAGGCACAAGGCAGCCCGGCTTATGCTAAATTACATTGGAAAACCCTGAGTACCTGGGTTAACTACTTAACCAAAGAAGGTTTTGACCCGGCTAACCAATTATGCACTGACGACTTTGCGGGCCACCTGGCGCGTAATGCTAACTTGTCGGTAAAAGCAATTGTGGGCATTGGTTGCTATGCGCAACTGGCCGAATCGTTAGGTGATAAAGCTACTGCTACTAAATATCGCGCGATAGCGAAAGACATGGTAGGCAGATGGCAAAAATTAGCCGGCGACAAAGACCACTTTACCCTGACCTTTGAAAACCCGGGCACCTGGAGCCAGAAATATAACCTGGTTTGGGATAAAGTGCTTGATCTGGACCTGTTCCCGCAGTCAGTTTATGATACGGAGATCAAATACTACATCAGTAAACAAAATGAGTATGGCTTGCCTTTAGATAGCCGTAAAACCTACACCAAATCTGACTGGATTATGTGGACCGCTACTTTTGCGCCAACCCAAAAAGAGTTTGAAAAACTGACTGATCCGGTGTACAAGTACGCTTTAGAAACACCAACCCGCGTACCGCTGAGCGACTGGCATGAAACTACCAACGGTAAGCAAACCGGCTTCCAGGCACGTAGCGTTGTAGGCGGTTATTTCATGAAATTACTGGATTATAAAATGCATCACAAAAAATAAGCTGATATTTAATATATTATCATATTGCAAAAAGCCGCTATAAATAGTGGCTTTTTGCGTTTTTAGGCATTTTGGGCTGTTTATTTATTTGATTTATTGTTTAATAATTACTTACTTAGATAAACAAACCCATATAACCTGTAAACAACTCATTTAAAAATAATTGCCGCTAATGTTCATGCTTTGCCATTGATGCCGTATTGGTTTTTTAGCTAAGGAAAAAGCAGTCAGCAGAGCTATTATTAATGATGATTTAATCTTATCGCATAACCTATGAAAACAGCTTTACTTGCATCCGCCTTTTTTTTGTTTTCGGGATTTATAAATCTCGCGCATGCGCAGTCTGAATCGGATGAGGTTTCAACTGATTCATCAACCTATGACCTGGGCCGGCTTACCCTCCATAAGCGAAACGTACAAGCCGTAAACATCAAGGCAGCCGACCTGGAGAAGATGCCTTTTACTGATCTGAAATCGGCCATCAGTATTTATGTTAATGGTGTTTACAGCGCTCATCAAAGTTATGTTTATGTAATAGATGGCATCCTGAATGCTGATATCAATGCTTACAGCATATATGACATTGACGAGATAACGTTTGTGCAAAATGCTGCGGCAGTATTAAACGGCGTGGATGCCACTAAAACCTTGATCCTGGTAAAAACAAAACACGGAGGCAGCGAAACCAAGGGTGTTACCGTAGCCGGGCAATCAGCGTTTATCAGGCTGACTCAAAGATCGCCTTATACATTTAGCGCCAATAATTTTAAGTACCCGAAAACTAATGATATGTATCATCAGTACTACATTTCGGCCTATGGTAATTCAAATATGATCAAGGCAGGTGTATCTGCCGAAATTTTGCATAATACACTACCTTACGGATATTATGTGTTGCCGATTTCTACGGGCACGCCGTCTGCGCCGGTAAGTTCAAACCGGTTTAAGTTTAATGGTTATCTGGACTTAAAACTGGGCGATGCTAACCTGTTAACCGTAAACGCCGGTTATGTGCCGCAACGCGACCGTTCAAACAATAACGATCAAGTTGCTGTCGGTGGCACCGCCGCAAGATATGTCGGTAGTTTTTATAACAGCCAAAACCTGTTTTACACCGATATTAAATTAGCCACTACTATAGCAGAGGGCTTTACTAATAAAATAAGCGCCGGCTTTGAGAGCCTGCGCGATCATGGCGAATCTTTATCGGCAAGCTACAACGCGGACGGAACCCTGCTAACAGGCGGCTCCAGGCGCGATTCAACCAGTTCTGTCAATAGCTTTATTGCCAAAGATGATATAACTTACAGGGCCGAATTAGGCGATTTCTCATTGCAGCCCAATGTTAATTTCACCTTCAGGCAAGTAAGCAATCCGCATAGAGGTACATTTGGTTCGCCCAACAACGGATCATTTAATAATTTCATTGATAACCATTATCCGTACAAACAAAAACTGGGTATTTTAACACCATCTATAACCCTGGCTTATTTACATTGGGTAACTGTGCAGGGTGGTTTTCAAACCTACGTTAACAGCAATGCCGCCGTCAAGGTGCAAGATCATGACCAGACACAGCCATTACCGTTTGCTACAGTAAGCGTTGATTTGTTTACACCCATGGGTATGGACACCGATGAAATGCGGTTAAATATATACGGCTCGTATGCCAGAAATTTTAACTATGCTAACGATCTGTACGGGAGCTTAATGGACGAACTTTATCTTCATCCGGGTAATAATGCCAGGTTTGATGATCAGCCCGACCCATACCAGGTTTATACGCAAATACAAGGTGGTGCCGTGTTTTCTGTGTTAGAGAATAAGTTGTCGTTCAGCTACAATTATAGCCTGAAAAGATTTAACGCCGGGCAGGTTGTTTTGATCATGTTGCCCGGATTAACAAATATCTTTCAAAACACTGATGCCCGTGTCGAGCTGCACCGCGCCGGTATTGACTTTGCCCTGCCAACCGATGGTGATTTTAGCTGGCGCACCAGCCTGAATGGTACCTATGTATTGATGCGCGATAACTTTAAAGTGAAGAATTACCTGCCCGAATATTTAAGACTTACCTATCCCGGTAAACCATTTATTACCGGTGGTTTTATCAACCGTTTGGGTTTCAAAAACGCTTTCCTTGATTTTGGGGTGATCTATGCGCTTAACCAGGCTGTAATTGCCCATGCAGCATTTTCTAAAACCTATATTGTTACAGGCAAGGCAAACATCTTCGATCTTCAAAACATCGACCTTGGGTATAAATTGCATGTAAAAGCGGTTAAAAGTCTGGAAGTTTATGCCAATGCGCGCAATTTGGTACAGAGCGACCAATCTAAGTATATAGAAAACCGCCGGTACATTGGCGCAGGCTTTAAAGTAGGCTTATGACATCATACATAAACTAAACTAAGCATGAAACCAACTTTATAATCTGCGCATTTTTACTTAAAAACTGTTTAAAAATAAAAAAAGCCGTCATTGCGAGGAACGAAGCAATCTCTGCATGAGCAAGTCACCTGTGCATAATTGTTCTATATAGCTTAGAGATTGCTTCGTACCTCGTAATAATAATACTAAAAAACAAATTTAGACAGCTTCTTAGATTCGGTTTGTTTTGTACAAGCTGAATTTGTTAGTGATGATATTTAGCGTTCATCAACACCGGGCTTTTGTAATGACGGATACGATCTATTTTAAAACTTCTTCATGATCTTAACCAGGCTTTTGGCAATAATAGCACAACCTTTGTCCGACGGGTGCAAACCATCAAAAGTAAGGCCGATGGCTTCGGTAGGATAGGGATAATCGTCAGTAGCCGGATTAAACGGAACACCGACAGATTTTGGATAAGGCAGATCAGTATATTGCCCGGTTTTCGGATCTTTCACCCGTTTAAATTTCACCAGCTTAGGCAGCGTGAAATCAGGATTATGATACAGGTCATCAACCGCAATATTTTCCAGCTTACCTATAGCAACGATAGCATCAGCCACAGCTTCTAAAGTTTGTCCGTTTTTTTCGCGATAAGAACCATAAGCATTGTTTTTCTTATCAAATAAGTAAACAAAGTCGACGCGTTGCGGCGGTGTTATCAAAATAATTTTAGCATCCGCATTCAAAGCCTTGATCTTATCCACAATGATCCTGAACGATCCGTAAATGGTGTTGTTGCCGGCTTTACTCTTATAATCGTCTATAGTGCCAATAGGGCGTCCCTGCCACCAATCATTAGTACCCAAAAAAACCGTGTAGACATCTCCTTTCGGGATATTCAATTTATCAAAGCTGTCAGCAATGCCGCCCGACGTCCAGCCATTATAGCCCTTGTTGATGTAGTGTATATAGGGCAGTTTTTCGGTAACCTGGGTTAAGTATCCGCGGGTTAAGCGGTCCTGCGTCTCATTTTTATGGTCGTTCAAATAAGTTATCGAGTCGCCAATAGCTACCCATGTCAGTTCCTTACGGGTAAATGAACTCAGCACACAAACGATGCATAAAACAACAAGTATCTTTTTCATACAATCAAAAAATTATCTGCATATCTCCCAATTAAAAAATTATCTGCACATCTGCACATTTGCACATCTGCATATCCACACATCAAAAATTATCTGCCCACCACAGGGAACTCTGAAATGCGCAGCTTGGTACACCCGTAAGGTACCAGCGTTACTTCTTCATCTTTTTCTTTCGGTGTACCTTCATTATAAATTACGCTGTAAGGCATCGGGCCGGTCATGTCGTTATATAAGGTCCAGTTAGGGATGCGGCGCGCTTTTACGGTAAGCTGCAGCGGTGCATTGCTTAAGTTCCACGGATAGGCAGCCACCTGATCTTTCTTCTGTACAGTGAAAGCTTTTTCCAGCTGACTGGCGCGGGTTTCAATCAAACCATAGTTCCAGGGCGTTGTTGGCCGTACCTCATAGTATTCGCTGCCATAAGCAATAGGGTCGCGGTCATTTTTAACCAGTTTAATATCCTGGCCTATCTTTAAAGCATATACCAGCGGGCCGCGCTCAATAGACACCGAGTTTTCGTACCAGGTGTTTTTGAAAATATGCATAGGCAGTTGCAGTTCAACCACATCGCCGTTTTTCCATTCGCGGTTTATTTTGACTATGTGGTTGCCGGGCGATTGTTGCAGCTCGGTACCGTTAACCTTGATGGTGGCATTTTTACACCAGGCCGGTATGCGCAGGTGGAATGGGAACGACACCGACTTTGTTTTTTTATTAAGGCTTAAAGTAAAGCGGATGTTTTCATCAAAAGGATAATTGGTTTCTTCTTTAAAGGTAACCGGTATGCCGTTAGCCACTTTGGCACTGACATCGCTGGCCGAATAGATCAAAGCGGCCAGGCCGTTATCGGGCGTTGCATACCATAGGTTTTGCGTAAACTTGGGCCAGCCCTGGTGCATGTTCGAGGTGCAGCAAGGGTATCCTGTCAGCAAACCATAGCAAACATCGGTACCGGCATGGTTAACATTAAAGTTATGCGCAGCGCGTGTCAGCATTACCTGGTTAGCTTGCTGGAAATACTGACGTGTCATGTAATCTTCTGAGGTTTGCGCAGGTAAGGCGTTAAAAGCTATTTTTTCCAGGCGATCAGCATAATCAACACCCCCGGTAATAGCCAGCGAGTTTTCCAGGGTAAACATCATCTCCACAGCCGTGCATAACTCCGAACCCTGGGTAGGGTTACTGCCATGCAATGATTCATCGGCACCAAAAAGGCCATGCGCCATGCCGTTGTATTTGGTCAGATCATGCAGGCCTTTTTGCATCGCGTCAACATATTGCTGCTCGGGGTGCTGCTGGTAATAGATCAGCGGCTCTTTCATGCCCTCGGCCAGGTTTACCCCGTGAGCACTACCCAACCGGGTCAGCATTTCGCCTTTCAGGAAAGCACCGGTAAAATCAAAGGTCTGTTTGTGGATCAGATCGCCCAGATCTAACAAAAACTTATCTCCGGTAATGTTATAAAGCCAATATACCACCATCAGATTATCTCCGCCGCGCCATTGGCCCCAAAACGTCCAATGGTTAAGTGGTTCTTTAGGCAGATCTTTAAGCTGATATTTAAAATAATTGGTTAGCAAGGTAATCACACGTTTATCGCCGGTAGCGGTGTAGTATTGCTGCAATACTTTAAGCATTACCATTTTTGGCCACCAGTCGCGGCTGTTGTCGCGCTGTATGCCCGGTTCGCTCGGGTAATCTTTCGACGGGCCAAAATAGCCATCAGGCTGCTGGCTTTTAATGCTCCACTCAACCCACGGTTTTACCTTGGCTATCAGTTCTTTATCTTTCAGGATGTATGCCAGCGGCAACAGGCCGTCTATCCAGTAAGGGCCGCGTTCCCATTGGTCGCCATTGCCGCCCAGCCAGCCATTGCGGTTGCCCATCACCAGCGGGTAAAGCTTATCCAGGTTGCCCGTAGCGCCTTCTTTTTGTTTAATCAGCATTTCGCGTAGCCAACCGTGAGGCGTAATAGCGCCTAAAGGTAATTCAATGTATGGGCTTTGTCTTAGCGGCGCCTTGGCCAAAGTATAATTTTGACTACGGCCAATTTGTGGAGCAATAATTAGACAAGCCAGTATAGCAAGCAGATAGAAACGTCTCATAAAAGGAATAATTTGGCCCTAAACTTAAGCAGATTTATTGAGATTACTAAGCTGGAGGTGCAACCATTTGATTAAGCCGAATTTGAAACAAGCGAAGATTACCCCAATGTAGAGACGCGATGCTTCGCGTTTCCGAGGCTAAGCTGG
The DNA here is from genome assembly GCA_036565645.1 of Mucilaginibacter sp. Lineage (GTDB taxonomy): Bacteria > Bacteroidota > Bacteroidia > Sphingobacteriales > Sphingobacteriaceae > Mucilaginibacter. The sequence goes on along the minus strand of DATCXS010000239.1, from coordinate 2,845 downwards.
AGGTGCAACCATTTGATTAAGCCGAATTTGAAACAAGCGAAGATTACCCCAATGTAGAGACGCGATGCTTCGCGTCTCCGAAGCGGACAGTAAAATATTATGTTAGCCCCCGCTACTGGGTCGAAGTTTAGCGCAGCGTAACTTCGTCCTAAAATGCCGCAAGCATTCTGCTTGCACATAAACCGTGCAAAGCAAGTTGAAAAATCAGGTGATCCAAAATCCTAACTTATAAGTCATAAAAAGTGATCCAAAGTGATCCGCTTTTTAAATATTTATACTGTATTTATCTGATTTTCAATCTGTTGAATTTCAAGAGTGATCCAAAGTGATACACCTATACACGTGGATCACCATCTGTTGATTTCAGTAGATATCAACGGATTAGCCCAAACCTTTTCAGATAAGTATATACGTAGCAACCTGCGCAAAAACCGGCTAATGATTCTAAAGCTGCAAACGCTATCAGTATTGCTAACAAGATCCTGGAAAAAACGGGTGTGCTGCTAAGCAAAGAGATAGTTACAGCCAATAAAAATGCCAGGCCAACAAAAGCCGCAAAGCGTTTAGGCGCCCGGTCAACCGGTTTGGGCTTCTTGCCAAACACATGGAGCAACCCACGCGCAATAAAACTCAACGGACTGTACCTATTCAGGTTAAACGCCCGCAAGACAAAATCGGCCAGCATAAAAAACGCCACGCCCAAGTTCAATGTCATCAAACAAGTAATACCCAACAAAAGCACTATAAAGGCTACCAGCCTTGCCCTGTATTCGTCGATAGTGACAAAATCAACCGGGCACTCTAAATTATCATTGGCCATAACTATTGCGGTAACTTTCCGGGCATTGACTGATGAGCGGCTGCACTGCTTTTTGCACCTTTAAAGCCGTACCAGTAGGTGGTAGCAGCAAAGTCGGCAAAGCCATCTCTCCAACCCAGTGTTTCTAAACTAAAACGAAACGATTTGCTAAACGGTACCGCGTCTAAGTTGCGGGTGCGGGTAAAAGTGTTGTATCCAAATGAGTCGGTATTGTCCGCTCGCGGAGCATTGGCAAACGGTGTCTGATAAAGCACCACGGGTGCCCATGAGGTATTGTAATAATCTTCAGTACCTGTACCATACTCGACAGGGAACTTTGCGCCATCAACCCATAATTTCTGGTCGCCCTCGCCATACCATACATGCATGTGGTTATACACGGCCAAAGTCTCGCCCATAAAAACACCGCTGCCTTCAATGGTATTAAGGTCCCAATCCATAGGATAATCTTTATCTGTCGGATAAACAGGCACATCAACATGCCTTAGCGGTACATTGACCCCGTTCTTCCAGTCGGCATGGAAATACATGGTGTATTTGTTCCAGTTCCATTTACGGTTAGCCGCTTTAAGCGATACGTTAACCGCTTTATCGCCTAAGTTCAGCACCGTGATCTTAGCGGTATGCTGATAAGGCATCACCCAGCGGCTGATGATCTCGCCATCAGGCTTTACGGTGCGATACCAGCTTTGCAGCGGCTTGCCACCCACACCCGAACCAGAGAAATCGCCAATGGGGCACCACACGGTTTGTTCGCCATCAAAATCTATTTTCAATACGGTGGAGCGCAAAGCCTGGGCATAATCTGCCGGTTCGTCAGTTTTTATACGGATAGACAGCATACGTATGCTTGACGATCCATGAGGCAGATCAATGGAGGTTTGGTTATTAGGCGCTATTTGCTGGTTAATGTCGGTAGTAGGATCTGTTATTATGCTGTCGGGATGTAATAGTTTATCATTTACCTTGTCGGCCAGAGCTTTAAGCTCATTGAAATCTTTTAATGTAAAGGTTTTAGCATGGCTAAGCTTCCAGTAATTGATCTGATAATAGCGTGGCTGGTTATCCTTGTCTTTATCCTCAAAAGTGACCTTGCAGTGTTTGGAGAAGGGCATAGGCAGGTACAGTGTGCTGCCGCCTTTTTCTTTAGGCTGATAACTTGAGTGCGGCTGCAGTAACGCACGACCTAAAGGTAAACCTATTTTCATCAGATCATAAGCTGGTATAGTGATCTCAGGCTCGGTTTTATTATCAAAATAGATACGGATTACCCCATTGCGCTTAAAAGTCGTCAACCAAAAACGCACGATAGCGCCGGGGCCATCCACATCCATCATGACATGCTCCTGGCGGCCATTAACTATATCGGTACGGATGTATTGCGAGAAGTCCTTATTGGTAAACCAGCCCGGTTGGTCAAAAGCTACCGAGTGGCGGTCATAGCTACTGGCCTGGTATTCTTTAAGGTGGTCTCCCACTTTCAAAGCCCGCCATGTATTATTGGTCATAAAGGTTAGCAGAAATTTACTCGTATCCATGGCGCAGCCCGTAAATAGCAGCGACGATAATAAGATTATAAAAATGGCCTTCCGTTTTTTAAGCATCTACAATGCTAAAAAAATAAACTGATATTTGAGGCTAATTGGTTGTTCGGTAATGTACGGCCCATAAAAAGTTTAAAGACAGAATAAGCAAGATCAATGCTTTTTCATCATGGTGCTGCCGTATTTTTGGGTATCAGCTTAACACTGCCGTCACCTACGCCGCCATTCACATCAACCCCTGCCACCTTAACCGTATATTTACTCTGGATGTCAGATGTATAAAATGATACGTGCGCCTTGCCGTTCTGATCAGTAATGATATCCGGTTCCCAAAATACTGTCGATCTGTAATCCAGCTGTTTTATCGGTGATTCAACATTATACTTAGGGCTGTAAAATAACTTTGGGCTTACCAATGGGATCGGCTGGTATTTTGTAGTAGCGGCAGGTGTATTTCTGTACCAACCTACACCGCTTTGGG
>DATCXS010000082.1:0-4249 GCA_036565645.1 Mucilaginibacter sp. | reverse complement strand
TTTGCTTACCGCGTGCTGGCTTTTTCGAGGGGGCAGGCAGAGTTACCTGGCTTTAATGAGAATGTTTACGTTGAACGCTCAAATTCAAATGACCGCACAATACAAGATCTGGCGACAGAGTTTAAGACCGTCCGCGAGGCTAACCTTTATATGCTGCGTGCGCTGACACCTGAACAGTTGGAAACCAAAGGCATTGCCAACGGCCACCCTATACAGGTTAATACCATAGTTTACATTATGGCCGGGCATGAGGCGCATCACCTTAACATTTTAAAAGAACGTTACGGTATATAAAAACAAAAGGCGGCAGGATAACCTTTCGCCCTTTATCAACACTTCAAATTAGTGCTTCTCTTCTGCTTGTTTTTTGTTCTCTTTACGCTGGATGTGATAAGCCAGGTATAAGCCCGCACCGCCAAATACGGCTATCAGGGCGAAATAGATTGCTATATTGTCCTGGTCTTTCGCAAACGGCAGCATATTGTCCAAAATATAGGCAATGAACAAACCAAGCCCGGAGCCTATCAGCAAAAGCCCCCAGGTTAGTATAGAACTAAGTGCGCTGGGGTTTTCTTCATTCTTACGTGGGTTCATTCCGCGCTCAATCATGGCCATTCTTTCGCGGTTACGTAAATAAACGATACCAAATATCATGGCAAACATGCCAGTACATATTACTATAGGTATCATTAATGCTAATTGATGTTTATCCATCTTATTTATTTTTTAAGTTAGTCATTTACAGATACAGCCTCAGCGGTGTATTTGCAAGCTATGACTACCTCATTTTAAATCAGGTTACAGAGAATTAATTTTTAATTTCAGATTTCGGATCTTTGATTTCGGATTTTGTTAATGATTATTTAATTATTGATTAAATAAACTCGATTTATAACCAGCTTAATCAAAATCTAAAATTCAACATAAAAATTCGAAATCAAAGATCCGAAATCCGATATCTTTACAAAAGGGTGTAACCTGATTCAAACTTTTGTAGTCAGAGAGGCTGTAAATGATGCAAAGCAAGCTTTCGGATATCGAACTGATCAACAAAACTATTGCGGGCGACCAATCGGCTTATGCCGACCTGGTTAAACGGCACCAACGCTTTGTGTTTACATTGGCTATGCGCTTTACCAAAAGCCGTGAGGATGCCGAAGAAGTGGCTCAGGATTGTTTCGTTAAAGCCTACCGGTCACTTGATTCCTTTAAAAAGGAATCAAAGTTCAGCACCTGGCTATATACTATTGCATATACTACAGCCATGACCTCGCTGCGTAAAAAAAGATTAGACACCGCGTCTATAGATGACGAGGATACACATATACAGATTGAAAACACATCGTCCGGCTATGATGTTAATAATGCCGAAAACCGGTCGAGGTCTTTTTACCTTAACCAGGCTATCGGGCAGCTAACAGCCGATGATGCAACTATAATTACGTTGTTTTATAAAGGCGAGCAATCAACAGAAGAAATTGCGCAAGCCCTGGGTATTGAGGCCAACAGCGTAAAAATAAAATTATTCAGGGCGCGGCAGCGTTTAAAAGAAAAGCTGGAGCGTAATTTAAAACACGAAGTTAAAGAACTGATATGAGCAGCATTGAAGAAAAACTTTGGGAATATATAGATGGTACCTGCACGGCAGACGAGCGGGAAGCTATTAAACAACTAATTGCCGGCGATGAAATTTATCGACATAAATATCAGGAGCTATTAGTCTTTAACCAGGAAATGGCAGTTGATATGGAATTGGATGAACCGCCCATGGCCTTTACTTATCATGTAATGGAAACCATCCGTACAGAGTATGCCATACAACATCCGCTCAAAACACGGGTAAATAAAAACCTGATACGGGTTATAGGTGGGTTTTTTATTGTCAGTTTAACGGTTATGCTGGTGATTGCGTTGTCCGGTTTACACTGGCCGGCTGACGTGCAAATTGCGTCAAACAGCACACATCTCCCCGACTTTAAAAATCTGCTAAGCGATGGTACATTGAAAGTATTCCTGTTTTTTGATACCGTACTGCTGCTATTTTTGGCAGACCGGTTTATGCGCAAACACATTTTGCACAAGCAAGCGTAATGTATATTGTACACTTTGCTTTCTAAAAAGGACAATTATTTGAATAACTCCAGGCGGCCTTAGCATAAAATCATAGTCTTTTTAAAATTGCGTTAAAAAACCGATAATATTGGTATAGTAATTGCGTTAACAATTATAAGCTGGCAAACTTGCCGGCTTAATTGTGATAAGGTTTAGGTTGAATGCCCCCAAGAAGCAAGTTCGAAGGGGCATTTATTTTTTTATAAACTTTTCGGCAATTATTTTATGTGGCACCTTGATTATTTCGGATCGGATTGAAAACCGCCAAAGTTTAATAAAACTCACTATCAGCCTTACAGGCTTCTTTTTGTTTAAACGACCTTTGCCTTTTCGTTGAAAAACGGATTAATAATCAAGGCAAATGATATTACCAGCATACAACCGATGGGGTTTAGCCACAAATAAGCTATCTGGCCGTAATATCCCAATATGCAGATTATTGCTTCAGATAAAATTGCTGCGATGAATACTGCGCTGCCACTTACTCTTTTCACATAAAAAGCCACTACAAAGACCCCCAGGATAGTGCCATAGATATATGACCCGAATTGATTGACAGCCTCTAATAAATTCCCCATTTTACCCGCATACAGGGCCATGGCGATACATACCATCCCCCAAAAAACCGTAGCCAGGCGCGATGCCATTAAATAATTTTTGTCGGACGCTTTGGTGTTGATCGTACGTTTGTAAATATCCACTACCGTAGTTGATGCAAGCGAGTTTAAAGCGCTGGCTGTTGACCCCATAGATGCCATAAAAACAATAGCGATCAATAAGCCGATCATTCCGCGCGGTAAATAATGAGTAACAAAATTCAGGAAAACATAATTGGTGTCGTTGGTATCGGCCTGCTGGTTATTCTTTTTCATCAGGCCGATGCTTTCCTTGCGGATGTTTTTTGCTACGTCATCAGCTTGTTTCAGATCGGTTTGAGCCTGGGCTATTTGGGCTTTGTCGTGGCTGTCAAAAGCCGTCATTAACTCATTGGCTTTCGTCCTCCGTTGTTCAAAAGCAGTGGCATATTTATTTTCTAACGCATTGTACTGGCCGGCATAAGCACTTTGTTTAACCTGCTTAACTTCATACTGGTTAAAAAACATAGGCGGGCGGTTAAACTGATAAAAAGCGAAAACCAGAACACCTATTAATAATATGCAGAATTGCATAGGTATTTTGATCAGGCCGTTCATGATAAGCCCCATACGGCTCTGCCCTACCGAGCTGCCCGTCAGATAGCGCCCCACCTGGCTTTGGTCTGTACCGAAATAGGATAATTGCAGAAAAAACCCGCCAATGATACCGCTCCAGATATTGTAACGGTTGGCTGGATCAAATTTCCAGTCGATAACATTCATCTTGCCCATTTTGCCCGCCAGCTTTACCGCATGCATAAAACCGATATGATGCGGCAGTAAAATAACTACCAGCACCCCGGCGGCAAACATCCCCAGAAAAATAATACTCATTTGCAGTAGTTGGGTATATGATACCGCTTTAGTACCGCCCAGTACAGTATAAAAAGTAACCAGGCCACCTATAAATAAAGTAGTGTAAGTAGTATTGATGTTAAGGATGATAGACAGGATAATAGCAGGCGCATAAATAGCGATACCCGTTGATAACCCGCGCTGTACCAGGAATAACATGGATGTTAAGGCGCGGGTTTTAAGGTCAAAACGCTGCTCCAGAAACTCGTATGCCGTGTAAACTTTCAGCCGGTGAAATATGGGAACGAAGGTGATACATAACACGATCATCGCCAGGGGTAAACCGAAATAGAATTGCACAAAGCGCATCCCATCGCTATAAGCCTGGCCCGGGGCCGACAAAAATGTGATAGCGCTGGCTTGCGTAGCCATCACTGAAAAACCGATATGATACCAGGATAAAGAGCGGCCACCCACCAAAAACTGATCGATATTTTTATTGGCACCGCTTTTCCAAAGTCCATAAACTACAATGAGCAATATAGTAGCACCAAGAACGATCCAGTCGGTTAAGCTCATTTAAGATAGAGAGTAATGAGCCAGAAAATGATAATTAAAAAAACCAGCCATGCGGCAACAATGCCGTAAAACTGGTTCCAGTTACGTATAAATGAAGGTAGCTCCTTATCAGGCCTCTTCACTGCTTC
>DATCXS010000154.1:0-3006 GCA_036565645.1 Mucilaginibacter sp. | reverse complement strand
TCCAACAAAGAGTATATCAATGCTATCCAAGTCGGCATGGCGTCCTTTGCTGACGAAGGTGTTGATACTGTTTTAGATATTCTGCAAAAACGCGGGGCTATTAACACTATATTCCTGAATACCTTTACTTTTGGCGATGGTCTTTCAGGCCGCCAGGTTGCTGGACAGCCCTTCCCTGACCACGGACCGCAGGAACCCGACAAAAACTATCATGGGGGCAACTATGCCATCCCACATGCAAAATATTATCAAAACACAGTTTTAAAAGACACGCGCTCGCCGGAATATGGCAACCGCGATCTGGTAGCCGAAGTAATAAAAGGCGCACACAAACGCGGCATGAAGGTTTTTGCCACTATCGAGGATCAGTGGCACGACGATGTGCCGGGCATAGATCAATGCAAAGAAGTAGACTTAATGGGCCGCAAAGCCAGAACCACCTGTTTGTTTAATCCAAACATCCGCGCGTTCTGGGCCGACCTGGCTACTGACACTTGTGCCAGTTATGATCTGGATGGTGTTGTCTTTTTTAACGAACGTAACGGCCCGCTGCTGAACGCTTTGGGAGCAAGCCACCTGGTCGGATCCGTTGATCCATCGCGTTCAACCTGCTTTTGCGAATACCATCAGGCGGCAGCCAAAGCGCGGGGCATCAGCTTTGACCGAACTAAAGAAGGTTACCTTAAGCTGAACGAATTTGTCAAAGCCTGTAAAGCCGACCAACGACCAAGCGATGGATATTATGTAGAATTTCAACGCATCATGCTGGATTATCCCGAGATTGTAGCCTGGGACAGATTATTTGATTATGGCAAACACCAAATTGTTGACGATGTTTATAAGGCGGTAAAATCTTTAAATAAAAAACAGTTGGTGGGTTTGCATATTGAACATGTTAATTCGTTTAATCCCTTCTTCCGCGCCACACGCGATTATGAGGATCTGGCTAAAAAAGTAGATTTCCTGAAGATAGTAGTTTATAACAATTGCGGTGGCGAGCGCTACCAGCATTTTATCCGCAATATTCATTCTACCATGTTTAAGGATATCCCGTTAGAGGAACTAATGCGGTTTAATAACCACTTGTTAGGTTATAGCCCAAGCGAAGCTTCGTATGACGACTTACCTAAAGCCGGTCTGTCGCCCGACTATGTTTATCGCGAAACGCAACGGGCATTGAATGGTGTGAAAGGTAAATGCTTAATTCTACCCGGTATTGATATCGGCATCCCGGTAGGTAAAAACAGCCGTAAGCAATCGCCGGATGACGTTTATCAAGCTACTATGGCAGCTTACAAGGCAGGTGCTAACGGGATCATTCTATCGCGTAAATATTCGGAAATGAAATTGGGCCTGATCGATGCGGCGGGCCGTGCTATCCGTGAATCCATGACACGATTTAAGGATTGAATAATGATAAGGATGATTAATGGTGCTTATGATGATTGATCTATAAAGTTATTTATTGTATTTCCTAAATAGATGAAAGAAGAAAATAAAGACAGATTATCGCGTCGTAAATTTATGCAGGCTGGTGGCTTGATCGCCGCTGCAGCGGCGATACCGAAACAACTTAAGGCATCGGCAGATAAAACTAACGAGTTGGAAATTACCGCTCCCGCTGAAGAAGATTTCCTGAAATACATTGACCCTACTATAGGCAATATTGCGCCGCTGTTAAATACTAACCGGCCAGTTGTGCATCTGCCTAATCAAATGGTGCGCACACATCCGCGCCGTCAGGATTATCTGGACGATCAGATCACCGGTTTCCCTTTGTTATCTTTAAATGTTATCACGCCGCAAACCATCTTTTCGGTCCGGCCTGCTAAAGGGCAATTAGATGATTCGTCCTGGTATAATCGTCTTACCTACGATCAGGATATGGAGATCACCCGCCCATGGTATTACTCAACCATGCTGATAGAGGAAGGTATTCGCGTTGAAAATACAGTAGGTAAAAAAGGCGGTATTTATCGTTTTACTTTTCCGAAAGACGTTGAAAAACACGTACTCCTTACCCATTGCTATGATGGTGGGATTTACGATATCGCTGATAATAAGACCATTAGCGGAACCGAATTTGTAAACGATGCTAACCACGCTCAAAAAGGTAAAGCTTATATGTACGGCAGTTTTTCGGGCAGCCCTGTAAGTGTCAGATCTGAAGGTGATAAAGACTGGGGTAAATACACGGTACAAGGCGCACTGGCTAAGCCCAAAATGATGGACGGACAAAAAGTGGCCATGAGCTACTCAAAATCTGGTGACGAGCAGGTGGAGTTTCGTTTTGCGGTGTCATTTATCAGCCTAGAACAAGCCAAACAAAACTATGAGAAGGAAATAGCCGATGTAAGCTTTGATCAACTGGCCGAAAAAGGAAAAGTCATCTGGAAAAAAACAATCAATCAAATTAAAGTAGAAGGCGGTACCGTTGGTCAGCGACGTACTTTTTATACAGCGCTATACCGTACCTATGTGCGCATGTTTGACATTAATGAGCATGGCAAATATTACAGTGGCTATGACGATAAAATACACACTGACAACCGCGGTATATATACCGATGATTATACCTGGGGCGATTATATTGCACAACATCCGCTACGCGCCATTTTAAACCCGGAGCAAGAGGGCGACATGTTGCAATCGTACGTAAACATGTATGAGCAAAGCGGCTGGATGCCGGAGTATCCCAAAGTATATGGCGACAGGCCGGGAATGTTCGGCTTTTATTCGGCAGTTATGTTTTTAGATGGCTATCGTAAAGGCATAAAAAACTTCGACTCAAAAAAGGCTTTAGAAGGGATGCTTAAAAACGCCGAGCAAGCCACCATGCTGGCCTCGACAAATGGCCCTAAAGGAGCGCTGGAAGATTTTTATCACGAAAAAGGCTACTACCCTGCCTTGCATATTGGCGAGCGGGAGACCGATCCGTTTGCTAAAGCACATCACAGCGCGCGCTCGGCGGTAGCTGTGACTCTTGCCGCCAGCTATAATGACTGG
>DATCXS010000241.1:0-3183 GCA_036565645.1 Mucilaginibacter sp. | reverse complement strand
GCCAACAAAGGCGCCTACGAGGCCGGCGGTAAATCGGTTGGTTTAAATATTGAACTGCCGTTTGAGCAATTTCATAACAAATACATCGACCGCGATAAGGTATTAGAGTTTGATTACTTTTTTGTGCGTAAGGTAATGTTTATGAAATATTCGCAGGGATTCATCGTTCTTCCGGGCGGGTTTGGCACACTCGACGAATCATTTGAATCGATGACGCTTATTCAAACCGGTAAAATTGCCCGTTTCCCTATTGTGTTTGTAGGTGTTGATTATTGGAAGGGGCTGTTTGATTGGGTAAACGAAAAAATGCTTGACCAGGAACATAACATCCACCCCGACGACCTGAGCCTTTATCGTTTGGTTGATACTGCCGAGGAAGCTGTCGAGCACATCTTCCGTTTCTATGAGAAATATGTATTAAAGCCAAACTTCTAAGAAGCTGTCTAAATTTGTTTTTTAGATATTATTATAAACATTAAACTTATATAAAAAGGCAGCGAATTTATCATCCGCTGCCTTTTTGCTTTATGACGTTTGGTTATTTTGATTTTTCTTTTGTTGACATATCGGCTTTAGTCGCAACTTTTGGGCTGCCGGCATTGGCAGTGAGCTCAAGCATGTTGCTCACCTCGTCGGCAACCCTGTCCGAGCTACCTGAATAGCCAACATATTTAAAACGGATATGACCATTTTTGTCGATCACAAACTTGGTAGGAATGCCGGTTACGCCATAAGCGCTTACCACTTTGGCTTGACGGCCTGTTTCCAACTTGTCATCTATCAAAACATGGAAAGTGTACTTATTGTCACTGATAAATTTTTTAACCCCGGTTACATAATCGGCAGCTGTTTCCCAGGTATCAACAAATAAAAATTTAACGTTAGGGTTGTTTTTATATTTATTTACCGCTATTTGCATTCCCGGAAAAGATGCTTTGCATGGGCCGCACCAGGTTGCCCAAAAATCAACCACCACGGTTTTTCCTTTTAAACTTGCCAGTGATACTGTTTTACCGTCCAGGTCTGTCAAGGTAAAATCCGGAGCCGGTTCGTCAATCATCGACGCGGCCAATTTTGTCAGGGCTTCATCCTTCGCGGTCTGCAATAAGTCGGCCATATACTTGTCATAACCACTTTCACCGTTTTTAGCGATGTAGTTCTTTTTCAGTTTTTCTTTAGTAACATCAGTCGCCCAGCCTGATTTAACATTTTCAGAAGCTCTTTTAATTACCTCGTCCTGTTTGCCCAGGGCATCTAATATTTGCACATAATGTTCGGCGTTACTGCGGCCACCTGCTTCGGCTATTTCTTCGTATTTCAAAGCCTCTTCAGGTTTATTTTGCTGAAACAAAATATTGGCATAAACATCTGCAAAACTTGCGTAATAACTTTTATTGTTTCGCCGTACCTGCGATGGAGCGCTGAATGAAACAACCTGTGGTTTTTCAATCAAGGGCTTGGTCATATCAAGCGCCTGTTTACATAATTGCTCCGCATCAGCCAAACGTTCTCCTTTTCTTGCCATCATCAAAGCTTCAGAAGCTAATGGAATAATCAGGTCCTGCGTGCTTTTCAACGTTGCTTCAACCCGGCGGAAGTCAACCAAATTCCCCACATGCAAATAAGCTTCGGCTACCTGGGTTTTTAAGCGCTCGTCGTTTTTTTCATCGCCCGATGGATACTTTGTTTTATAAGCTTTATATAACTCTTCCTTCGCTATCGGATCTTTCTCTTTTAAAATGGTATTTGTAAGCATGTTCTTGTTGCCTATACCATTTGGAAATTTCGTTTTTATATCAGCATATAGCGCCTGGGCTTCTGTCGTCTGTTTTTGATTTTGCAACATGTTGGCTGCCAGCAACAAATCCTTTTCGTTGTTACTCTTTTTTAGTTCCTCTATTTTTTCCGCTACAAGAACTTGCTGATCTATAGTACGGCTCAAATAAATATAATAAGGGTCTTGATAGTCCTTTTCAATATCCGGGTGCAGTTCAAACTCTTTTTTATACAAGGCAAAGCTTTTGGCAGAGTTTGTCTTAGCAGCACCCAAATTGCGGCCAGTACCTGCATAGGCATATCCTTCCATAGCATAAGCGCCTATTACTGGTTCTTTTCCTTTAAAAACCGGGTACAGATAACCGTTATCATTATTATTGTCGGTTTTGTCTTCGGCAACAATCTTTATTAAAAAAGCTTTGGCGCCGGTCGGTATAGTTAGTTCGCCTTTAAGTATTTTACCCGCAGGCTTTAGTATGATGTCTGCTGTCGGATATGATTTGTTATCTAAAAAATAAACGATGCCTGCAATGTCTTTTTTACCCGCCACAGCAGTTCCAACCGAATCGTAAGTCACCGTAATATTCTTGCCCGCTTCCGGTGTTTCTGTTGAAAGTTTTAAATGAGACTGGGTTTGAGCCATTGCATGCTGCATACAAAACAAACCGGTTGCGATAAGGAATAAGCTTGATTTTTTCATGGGTTTTATGAGATAAGAGGTTTACAGACACCAATTTACTAATAATATTCAATTACACCGACAAATATTTTAATAATTATTTAATCCACATTTCGGCATAGTTTTATTTATTTTGCAACGATGGACCAACCTGTAAAACCCAAAAAGCAAGCTGCGCTGGGCTTTATTTTCACTACTTTATTAATTGACATCATTGGTCTGGCTATTATTATACCTGTTTTACCTAAGCTTATTTCGCTATTAATCCACGGAACATTAAGCGACGCCTCAAGCTACGCAGGTTGGCTTGCGGTAGCCTATGCTTCTATGCAGTTTGCTTTTTCACCATTGATTGGTAACCTGAGCGATAAATTTGGCCGGCGCCCGGTGCTGTTATGTTCTTTACTTGGTTTTAGCATTGATTATGCATTTTCGGCTTTTGCCCCCACTATAGGGTGGTTGTTTGTTGGCCGTATTATAGCAGGCATTACAGGCGCCAGTTTCACTACGGCGTCGGCTTATATTGCCGATGTCAGCACCCCCGAAAAACGTGCTCAAAACTTCGGGATGATCGGTATCGCATTTGGGCTTGGGTTTATCATAGGGCCGGTTATAGGTGGTGTATTGGGTAAATATGATATCCATTATCCATTTATAGCAGCAGCTGTACTGGCATTGTTAAATGCTGCTTATGGTTACTTCATTTTGCCCGAATCTCTTCCCCCCTC
>DATCXS010000269.1:0-15060 GCA_036565645.1 Mucilaginibacter sp. | reverse complement strand
GGCCGGCTACTAAGAATGTTTTTACCGGCGGAGGGTATAACCAGTTTACACCATCAATTAAAGTTTATACGGCGGTGCCGGCTATTATAGAAAGTGCGCGGTTGTACATTGGCAACCCGGGTGTAATTCAGTTCAATGTTTCAAATGAAAATGGGCAGGTGGTGTCAACAGTATCTATTAATGCCGTAGCAACCCGGCCAAACCCGGCGCCCGGTGCATTGGCCGATGATCCTAACGATCAGGGACGGGTATATAATTTAAACTTGTTGCTGCCTGCAGCCGGTAATTATACCATAACACCGGTATATGATAGTAATGTTACGCTATATCGTAACAACGCAGGTGTTACCGGTTATCCGTTTAACGCGTCGGGTATATTTAAAATAACCGGTAATGATGCTACACCCGATAGCGGGAATGATACCACTTATTACCAACAATACTACTACTATCTGTACGATGTTAAATTTAAAAGTGCCGGCTGTACTTCAGGGGTGCGGGTGCCGGTTACGCTTACTAAACCGGTAATCACCCAATCGGGCATTACATTAACATCAAATTATACATCTGGCAATCAATGGTATCTGGATGGCAAACCGGTACCAGGCGCTACCGGCCCCACTTTTAGTGCGCAGCAGAGCGGTACTTACTATGTAGTGGTTACGCTAAACACGGGTTGTGTGGTACAATCTGACAATTTTGCTTATGCACTGGTTGCACTGCATCCTGGCACTGATACAGATATCGGCCTGATAACTTTTCCTGAACCTGCCGATAAGATATTGAACGTATTATTTAAAGCGCCGGCTGCCGATAACTTAATGCTGTCGTTAATAAACAGTAAGGGCGCTGTAGTTTATACCAAAACCCAGGCTGTAGCAGCAGGCAACTTCAGTATGGTAATCAGCGTGGCTAAGCTGTCGCCGGGTACTTATGTGCTCAGCACCAGGTTAGGTTCAAAAGTATATGGTAAAAAGGTTTTGATAGTGCGATAGGTATTGAGGGTCCGCCTGTTCAAGTGTCCACGCTTGAACACTCTTTTTTGTGAGCGTCTGCGCTCACAGGCCGTGTAGAAGTTCGTAAGGACATTTACCGGGCGGTGTAAAAGATTTGATGGTTCGATAGGTATTTATGCTAAAAGAAAGATCCCGTTTTCGGGGATCTTTCTTTTTAGTGGTGACAGTCTATTTAAACTGTATTTTACTTAAATACATACTTAACCCCCAGCCCCGGCGCCAGGTCGACAAACGGGCCGCTGGCCAGTTCAATACGTGGGTCAAGGTCAAGGCTCACGGCAATGGGCGATTGGGGTATCAGATATTCCAATCCGACAACACCATCAACACCTAAAAGTAATTGAGCGCTGTTGTAATACCGGTAATCGCCGCCGAAAGTGCGGTACGGGCCTTCGCCTACCGAACCAATGTGTGCACCAAAGCCGTAATAAAATTTCAATTCAGGCACATCAAAGGCTATCTGGTTAATTTCATAAAGTCCGCTAAAAACCGCTCCATGTTCTCTGAAACCCAAAACGCCTTCGAGCGAAATATTCTTATCCATAAAATATTTGCCCGAGATGCCGTTTTCATAACCGCCAAATTTTAGTCCGGCGGCAACGGTGTAATCCTGCGCTTTTGATTGCGTAGCAAAAAATAACGAAGCGACTGCAATAAGTAGTGTGTAAGTTGTGTTTTTCATGTTAGTATAACGGCGTGTTTTAAATTTTATGGTAATGCCCGCCAAAAATATTGATGGTTTAACAGCCGGCGGGCCATTTGGTTTGACACAGAGTTTCACAAAATTTACTTACACTTGCGCATCCAAACAGTATATTTGATCAGATGCCGTCAAACCCAAAACCTCAGGAAACCATCGACTATTTTTTGAAAATAGTTTGGCAAACGGTGGCAAACCGTTATAATGCGCTGGTTGCCGACTTCGGTATAACGCAATCAATCGGCTATTTATTGATCAATATTGACGAGGAGGAGGGAACCACCGTCTCGCAGGTGGCGGCACTGTTGGGGCTAAAGTCGACCAGCCTGTCGCGCATGTTAAATCAGTTGGAAACTATGGGGCTTATCTACCGCGAATCAAACAAAGGCGATAAGCGTTCAGTAAAAATATATCTTACCCCCCTGGGTAAAGAGAAGCGTCATTTGGCGCGGGTAGTAGCCAGGCAGTTTAATAATTACCTGAATACCCATATCAGCGAAGCTGATAAACAATACCTCACCGATATGCTGAAAAAGATCAATCAGCTTACCCTAAACTACAAGCCCGGCAACATCGAAAAATAAGTTTTGCTGCCGCGAAGATATTAAGCGGCCATTTTTTTAAATGTTAAAAAGTGTTAACCTGCCGTTTTTGAATTTTAAAAGAATAAATTTGCCCTTTGGAAATGTAAATGAACAGGGCTGTAGTCATCATATTGTTTTTATTAGCCGGTTTAGCCTCCTGCAAAAAGGATTTGCAGGGCAGTATAGAAGGATACAAAAAGCAGGCGGCTATGGATGATAAGATCATTGGCGATTATTTGGCGGCTAATCCGTCGCTGGTTGCAACTAAGGTTGATACTTCGGGTGTCTATTATATAATTGAAGATCCCGGAGCGGGTAATGACCTGTTTACTGCCTCAACCCAGGTTACGGTTGGGTATACCGGCCGGCTGTTGACCACCCAGCAAATATTTGCGCAGACAAAAAATTCGGAAACAAGTGATTTTCATCCGACATTTATATTGTCGCAGGTAATAAAAGGCTGGCAATTGGGTATTCCTTTCGGAAAAAAAGGCGGTACTATACGATTGTTGATACCATCGCGTTACGCATACGGACCATCTGCACAGCCTTTAGTGGGGCCGCAATTTGGTTTAAAGGGCGGCTTGCCCGCAAATGCAGTGCTTGATTTTGAGATTAAGTTGTACGATATTATTAATTAACATAAGCTGCCGCAATAGAGGCAGCCATAAATGCAAATGAGACAAATTACTTTTACGCTTTTATTTTTTGGTTTAATAGCCATGGTATCTTGCCGACGCGATAACTATGGCCCCACTATCAATCAATATGATGAAGACCAGATAAAGGCTTATATGTCTTCAAACGGTCTTTCGGGTTTTACCCTTGATACTTCGGGTATCTACTATAAAATTATTAATCCCGGCCGTGATACCGCTTTGCAATATACCAGCAACGTATCAATGGTATTTACAGTAAAAAGTATTGATGGTAAATATGTTTCAAATGATACTATTGCAAACCATTACGATGATTATTTGGGGCATATTTCTACCACCACTTCGCCGCTTGGTTTAGATATACATGGCTTACAGCAGGCTGTGCATGATATTATTAAGCATAATGGTGGTATAGCCCGTCTTATTATTCCTTCAAAATTGGCTTACGGCGTTTCTGGTGCAGGCGTAGGCAGCAGCTCAAACACTGCTGGCCGTATTGCCGGTAATCAAAGTCTTGATTACTACGTTCACCTCATTGGCGATAGCGTTGCACAAGAGGCTTATGACCAATTGGTGATTAAAAATTACATTGCCCAAAATGGTTTAACCTCCATGAAGCAAGATCCGGATGGTTATTGGTATACGATAGAGGAGCCGGGCAACGGGAATGTCCCCATTACAAATAACAGCAGTATCATTATAACCTTTACAACCTCATTACTTGACGGCACTATTGCCAGCCAGTATAATGATCCGCGTGGTTATTCTTTCGACGTACCCGATATGATACCCGGGGTGCAGAAAGCGTTAAAGAAATACGGTACTGCAGGGGCTTTAATGACCTTTATATTCCCGTCGCGTTTAGCCTATGGCAAAGCAACAACCAGTATCCCCCCAAACAGCGTTATCAAATACGACGTGCGCGTAATCAGCGTTTCGCCTTGATTTAGCGGCTCAGCGTTTGTTTGAAGGTTTTTAAACAATGTTTGTCGCTTATATTCCCCTCTCTCTGAATATCTTCCGACAGGGAGATTTTATGCTATTCATTAAAGCTCTCTTTATACTGCAGGGTTTGAGAGGGGCTGAATAGCTCTTTCAAGGCCCAGGTTAAAGTAGGATATTTAAATTTAAATCCGGCTTCCTCAATTTTTTGTGCCGATGCTTTTTGGCCCCCCAGCACCATGCTGCTCATTTCGCCCAACGCTAATTCCAATACAAAACCCGGTACTTTTGGTAACCATAATGGGCGATGTAATTCTTTAGCTATGGCCGCGGTTAATTGCCGATTGGTTGCCGGATTAGGCGCAACCATATTGTAATTTCCGGTAATGTCATCATTTTCAATGGCATACAGGTACATTCCTGTCACATCATCAATATGTATCCAGGGCATCCATTGCTTGCCATTTCCTACAGGCGCACCTAAGCCAAACCTGACAGGTTTAGCCAGAACCGGCAATGCGCCGCCTTCGGTATCAAGCACAACCCCGGTGCGAAATTTCACCAAACGTAAACCTAAGCTTTCGCCTGCATCAACTGCGTGTTCCCATTGCAGGCAAACATTAGCCAGGAAGTCCGCACCTGGTGCGCTGTTTTCGGTGAGCAGTGTATCAGCCTGGTCGCCGTAATAGCCTGTGCCCGATGCTGAAATTACAGTTTCAACAGTATGCTGCGGTTTTGATTTAAGCAGTTTATAAATTAACCCGATAGATTTGGTACGGCTTTCAATGATCTCTTTTTTTCGTTTGTCTGTCCAGTGGCCCTCAGACACATTAGCACCGGCCAGGTGTACAATAGTATCAACGCCGTCAATACAATGTTCATCGATCTGGCCTTTGTGAACGTCCCAAACAAAAGTATTTACCTCCGGATTGGTGCCGGGTTCGCGGCTTAGGTGATTAATCTGGTATCCCTTATTGAGTAAAAGATCCGTCAGTTTTCTGCCAATCAAGCCTGTGCCACCGGTTAATAATATATGCTTGCTCATTAGTGTTGTGTACAATACCGGGCAATCCCGCCCACATAACAGTTCTCAGAATTGTTTCGATAGGATAACGCGAAATATGGGCTGGGTGTTTGGTGCGGCGATTAAATTTATAATTGTCTTTATTCTTTGCTGGGTTCCAAAATGACAATTATATAATTGCACTCGGGGAGAGTGGTAAGGATCACCCCAAAATCTCCCTGATATCATCTGCCGATAGCGACTTGATAAAGTTCTCCTCGGTAGTGATCAGCGACCGCGACATGCTGAGTTTGCGTTGTTGCAGGGCCAGTATCTTTTCTTCTACCGTATCTTTGGTAATGAACTTATAGATGAAAACGTTTTTAGTTTGGCCGATGCGGTGGGTACGGTCAATAGCCTGCTGCTCTACAGCCGGGTTCCACCAGGGGTCAAGGATAAACACATAATCGGCCTCTGTAAGGTTAAGCCCCACGCCACCGGCTTTTATCGAGATCAGGAACACGCGGGTATTTTTATCCTCCTGAAACTGCTTAACCACGTCGCCGCGGTTTTGGGTCGCACCGTCCAGGTAGACGTATGGGATTTTTTGCTCCTCAAAATAATTGCGGTAAATGTTCAGTTGCTTCACAAATTGCGAGAATACCAACACTTTATGCCCACCGTCTAACACGGTATTTAGTGTATGGGTCACATTTTCGAACTTGCCCGAGTCGCCCTCATAATTTTGGTCTGTCATATAAGGATGATTGGCTATCTGGCGCAGCTTGGTCAGCCCTTGCAATACCCGTATCTGGGTTTTGGCGAAAGTGCCATCTTCCAGACTGCGTAATAATTCATTACGATATTCTGATTTCACCTCTTCATAAACCGAAGCCTGCTGTTCGCTCATTTGGCAGTAAAACAGGTTTTCGGTTTTTGGCGGCAGCTCGGTAGCTACCTGCTCTTTGGTGCGGCGCAGCACGAAAGGTTTGATAAGCGCCTGTAGTTTACGCGCTTTTTCTTCGTCCTTTTTCTTTTCAATCGGTGTTACAAACTCATTAATGAAATATTGCTGCGAACCCAGCAAGCCCGGATTGATGAATGACATCTGTGCCCATAGGTCGTTAACCGAATTCTCTACCGGCGTGCCGCTCAATATTAATTTATAGCGCGATTTTAATTGTTTAACAGAATGATATGATTTTGATGACGGATTTTTAATATTCTGGCTCTCGTCTAAAATCACATAATCGAAAAAGTAGCTCTTAAATAACTCGACGTCAATACGTGTAATGCCGTAAGTGGTTATCACCACATCATAATTGGCAAACACTTCGGGCGACTTATAGCGGAAAGTACCGGTATGCACCATCAGCCGCAGCCTGGGGGCAAACTTTTTGGCCTCGTTTAACCAGTTATAGATAAGCGAGGTAGGCATGATAACTAACGAGGTGCTCTTGCCGCCCCCGGCCTCGGTTACTTCTTTATGCTTTTGCAGCAGGGCCAGCGTTTGTATGGTTTTACCCAAACCCATATCATCGGCCAAACAGCCCCCAAAATGGAAGCGCTTTAAAAAATGGAACCAATTATAACCTGCCTGCTGATAAGGCCTTAAACTGCCCGAAAAATGTTCAGGCTCGGCCACATCTTCTAATTGATCAAAATCCATTAGTTTTTGCAGCTTCCGGTTCATGGTTACTTCGGCCATTTCGCCGTTGGCCAGGTCATTCACCAGGCCCAGGTGATGACGTCGCAGCTTGATCTGATTGCCCGGCTCGCTAAAATGCAGCAGGTTGCCATATTGCGAGAACCATTGCTCAGGTATCACCGCAATCTCGCCGGAAGGCAGGGTAAATTCTTTTTTATGATTGAGGATGTGATTTTTTAGCTGGATAAACGGAATCTTATACGGGCCGAAATAAACAAAGGCGTTGATATCGAACCAGTCGTTATCCTCTTTAACCTCCAGGTCAATTTTGCTGGTGCCAAAAACATAACGTTTTTG
Organism: Mucilaginibacter sp.; assembly: GCA_036565645.1. Classification (GTDB taxonomy): domain Bacteria; phylum Bacteroidota; class Bacteroidia; order Sphingobacteriales; family Sphingobacteriaceae; genus Mucilaginibacter. The sequence goes on along the minus strand of DATCXS010000269.1, from coordinate 8,151 downwards.
TCCTTCGGGCTGCTCTATTTCAAAGCCTTCGCGCTTCAATTCGTCATGATGCTGGTTCAGCCACTCAAATATGGAGAAGGCCTGATTGGTGTCATCCTCTTTATGGACCACCTCTAAATTTTGAAAAAGCGAAGACGCTGTTTTCAGTCCCCAGGCCTCCAATTGGTTAAGTTTATTCTTCTCCCAGGCTACCGAGCGTTTAATGCGGTGGAAAGTATAGTCATCGCCGGTGCGTTCCATGCGTACTGAGATATGCCTGCCATCGCCATACGGAAAAATATAGCCTGCATATTTAAAATACAGTTGCAGTTGCGAGGTGCCGCTTTCAACATAAATAGGTTTAAGCATAGGGGTAGCCTCATGCTTTTCGGTATCAATAGTAAAGCCCTCGGCGTATACGTTATGCTTCTCTATCAGCGGCGCCACAAACTTTTCAAAATAGGATTGCTCCGACGACTTCGGAATGGCGATATAGCGTTTATTCAGAAAAGGCACCAGCTTTTTACCCTCAATCTCTTTGTCGAAATGATAAAGGGTATCATCCATGAGCATCCAGGCCGGGCGATTGCAAATGATCTCGGCATTTTTAAACATAAATTCAATGCGCATGCCCTGGTATTTAATGGTAGGGAAGTAGCGGATCTCCTCTTCATTACGGCGAAAGTGGAACAGAACCGATGCCGGTTCATCAGCTATTTTTAGTTTTCGCTCGGCAGGGTAGCCTTCTTTGCTCATCAGGTACACCTGGCGGTCGCTCAACAAGTTCAGCGCCTCGGCCATGCGCTTTTCTATTTTAGGCCGGATAGTTTCGAAAAATTGGTCGGTAAATATCTTCGCAAAAAATTCAGACGGCCGGATCGGTTTCTTGTAGAATTTCTTGATCACATTACCCTGCTCTATCTCTTCTAAAAGTTTGATAAGCTTAATGTCCGTTTCGTCAAGGCAGCTTGCAAACTCGGTGGCCGTGTTCGAGAACAGGCGCTGATGGGTTAAAGAAAACTCGCCGTTAGGGTTTAGCTGAACAACGTGCGGCTCAATAACATAGCCCAGGTACTCATGCCGGGCAATGGCATAAATAATTTGACAAGGCTTTGAACTATCAACACGTAACATTAGCTTCAGATAAAAATTTAAGAGAAGCTACCACAAGAAAAAATTCAAACGTAAACAGAATTTGTTTCAATTGGAAACGAATAGGTTTAAATAATTATTAACAGTAGATAATGTTAATAATCCAATTATATTAGCACAACCTGATTCTACATCAATGAAAAAATTATTACTTGTCACATTATTAACCTTTGGTGTTACGCTTGCTTTTGGTCAAAGGATATCATTAACCCCGGTTGCCGGTAAAAGTTTAAAAGCGATACTTTGTAATGTAGATACAGTGATTTTTAAAAGCAATTACAACATTTCGATTATTTTATATAAGATTAGCAACGGCTCCGGTAGTGCACATATGCCTGGAACTGATGAAGTATCCAATAAATTTTTAATAGCAGTTTCATCGATAGACGAGGTGCCAGACCAATACCTATATAGCTTGGGCGATTTTATAAACCCTAAGGTCATTCAATTCCAGTCACTAAAAAGGGCCAGTTATTTGCTATCAATTGAATACGGTACTTATAAAAACCGAAAAAAAATTAATCTGGATATTTCTGTGGGGAAAGTTAGTATTGTAAATAGGTAGTCTTATCTTAGTCCGGATTTGTAATTACGAGTGTTAGGAAGTTTAAGTTGAGGGTGGGTGTCACCCTGAGGCACTCGAAGGGTGAGCGTAAGGGCCTTTGCCCGCATGCTTCGAGAGCCTCGGCATGACACCCTTTTGTATGTTAGTCCAGATTTGTAATGTATGTTAGTCCGGATTTGTAATCCGGACTTCCTTTCTGGGGATTTGTAATCCCCGTGAGCAGATTCAGGTAAACTACGCGGATTGCAAATCCGCCGCTTATTAAGTCCGGGATTATAAATCCGGACCAACATGGGAAACTAATCTCTGATCTCCAGCCTCTAATCACTAACCACCACATCCCCTTCAAAAACCTGTTTAGCAGGCCCTTCAAGGAAAATATCTGTAAAGCGGTTACCATCATAATTAAAGCGGATATTCAAATCGCCGCCTAATACTTTTATGGGGGTTTCTATGCTGCCGGTTTGGTTGTGGTACTTGGCCATAGCCAGGGCTACAGCGGTAACGCCGGTACCACAGGCGTAAGTTTCATCCTCGACGCCGCGCTCAAAGGTGCGTACAAAATAGCCAGTGTGAGCAGGTTCAACAAAGTTTACGTTGATGCCATTGGCTTTGTAAGTATCATTATTGCGGATGGCATATCCATCGTTATAAACATTTTTGTTGGCCAGGTCGGTAGCAAAGGCTACATAATGCGGCGATCCGGTATTCAGCACATAGGCGTCAGCATCTTGATGGATGGTGTCAACGTCAATCATTTGCAGGCTCACCCAGTCGCCCATTTCTGAAATTTTGGCATGATGCGGACCATCAACTGCCAAAAAATCTGTTTCGGAGCCAATTATTCCTAAAAATTTGGCAAAGGCCACAATACAGCGCCCGCCGTTACCGCACATGCTGCTTGGCTGGCCATCGGCATTGTAATAGATCATTTCAAAATCGTAGCCCTCTTTGTTTTGAAGAAACATAATACCATCGCCGCCAATACCAAAACGACGATCGCACAGACCGGAAATTAGTCTCTCATTGTGGTGATTTACAGTGTTTTGCCGGTTGTCAACCAAAATAAAATCATTGCCTGCACCCTGGTATTTATAAAAATGTATTTTCACGATTTTGTATCTTATTTAGTTGATATTAGTCAAACCGAGGGCCAAACGTACAGATAGCAGAGATTAACTTTAACATTTTTTAACACAAGTTGCTATACCTTACTGTTGTTTATACCGTGTATATGGTATTAAATTTGAATTGCGAAAGTAGCAATTATCAAATAGAATTAATAAAAAGGAATATAAGATGAAAAGAATTAGTTTAACATTATTAACAGCATTTGTAGGCGGTGCGATGGCACTGGGTTCTTACAAGGTGATTGAAAATAAGTATGCTGATAACATGAGCTTTGATGACAAGCAACAAGTGTACTTCGCAAGTAATCATATGACGCCTAATATTGTGTCGTCGGCCGGAGAGGTTGATTTAACCCAGGCTGCTGCTGCAGTAACTCCGGCGGTAGTTTATATCCGTACTACTTACTCAAGCTCGTCAAACTCTCGCGAGGATCAGATGCAGCAAATGTTTGGCGATATTTTCGGGCAACGTATGCCACAGCGCAGCCAACCTCAAATGGCCTCAGGTTCAGGTGTGATCATTTCGCCCGATGGTTATATCGTGACTAACAACCACGTAGTAGCTAAAGCCGACAAAATTGAGATCACTACCAATGATCACCGTCGTTTTAAAGCCAAAGTAATTGGTACCGACCCAAATACCGACCTTGCATTAATTAAAATTGATGCCGAAAACCTGCCTATAGTAAAATTTGGTAACTCTGATGATGCTAAAGTAGGCGAGTGGGTATTGGCAGTAGGCAACCCTTTTAACCTCACATCAACCGTTACAGCGGGTATTGTTAGCGCTAAGGGCCGTGGTATTGGTATCATTGGGTCAGAAGACAACGGTAATGACAATCCGTTTGGCCCAACACGTTTCTCAAACCAACCAAAGGTAAGAACCGGCATCGAATCGTTTATCCAAACCGATGCGGCTATTAACCCTGGTAACAGCGGTGGTGCCCTGGTAAATACTAAAGGCGAACTGATCGGTATCAACTCTGCTATTGCATCACATACAGGTTCGTACGAAGGTTATGGTTTTGCCATCCCGGTTAACCTGGCTAAAAAAGTATTGAACGATATTAAAAAATACGGTGCCGTTAAACGCGGTATGATTGGCGTTAGCTTTGCCGACCTGAGCGAAGCTTATAAAAACCCCGACCTGAACACTACCAAAACCAATGGTTTATACATTACCGGCGTTTTGCCTAACAGCGGCGGTGCAGATGCAGGCTTAAAAGAAGGTGACATTATTACCAAAGTTGAAGGTAATACCGTTTACGAGTCGTCTGACTTGCAGGAACATGTTGCCCGCTTACAACCCGGCGACAAAATTAACCTGACTGTTTTACGTGGTAACGATGAAAAAAATGTTACAGTAACTTTGAAACCCGAAGCCGCTACTACTCATACTGCTTCAGTTTCAAGATCAGCAACCGAGTTATATAATAAACTGGGTGCAAGCTTTATGCCTTTAAATAAAAACCAGAAAGCAAAGTTCCATGTAAGTAGTGGTGTAGTCGTAACGCAGGTGCGCGAGGGCGGGATCTTTGATCAGGCCGATCTGCCATCAGGTACTATCATCACCAGCATTAACAAGCAGCCAATAAACAATGTTAATGACATTGATAAAGCTATTACAAACCTCAGAAACGGTATGTTAAGCATTGGCGGCTACTATCCCGACGGAACCAGATTTAACAATACATTTTCGGTAGACGAATAAGCCGACTGAAAATCATGAATAAGAGAAACCCGGCTCATCGCCGGGTTTTTTGTTTGATAGGGCCGTTGGCGGGGTTCTCGACTATTAATTCTTGATTCCTGGCTCTTGATTCTTGTCTCTATAAGTTATTATTACCTTTGCCACCATGATTGACGTAATACTAAAAAAGGGTAAAGAAAAAGCAGTGCATCAGCGCCATCCCTGGGTTTTTTCGGGAGCGATTGAGCGTGTTAAGGGTAAGCCTGCCAATGGTGATATTGTGCGCCTGGTAAATGCAGGAGGCGATTTCTTAGCCTATGGTTTTTATAACGATCAATCGCGCGTGGCGGTGCGCCTGCTGGAATGGGACGAGAATGTTGAGGTAAACGAAGCCTGGTTTTGTACTAAAGTGGCCGAAGCTGTTGCCGGCCGCAACGATATTTTAAGCACCGGCGATACCAATACCTGCCGGCTGATATTCAGCGAATCTGACTACCTGCCGGGATTGATCGTCGATAAATATGCCGATCATCTTGCGGTACAGGTCCTGACCTCGGGCATCGAGAAGATGATGCCGGTGATCATTGACGAACTGCGCCGCGTGCTTAACCCCAAAAGCGTTTTTGACAAGAGCGATGCCTCGTCGCGGCAGCACGAGGGAATGAATACCGAGAACGTGGTGCTGTTTGGCGATAATCCGCCGGCATCTGTCGAAGTAAAAGAAAATGGTATCTTATACAACATCAACATTGCCGAGGGCCAGAAATCAGGCTTTTACTGCGACCAGCGCGACAACCGGCGTATAGTTGCTGCTCATGCCAAAGGCAAAAAAGTATTAGACTGTTTTAGCTATACCGGCGGTTTTACATTGAACGCGCTGTACAACGGTGCCGCTTCAGTTACCAGTGTAGATAGTTCGGCACTGGCTATAGAGACATTGAAAGAAAACATAAAGCTCAATAAACTCGATGCCAGTAAACATCGCGCCATACAGTCCGACGTAAACAAACAATTACGCGCCTTTAAAGATGCGGGCGAGATGTTCGATATGATTGTTCTTGATCCGCCTAAATATGCACCGTCGCGCTCGGCTTTGGATAGGGCTTCACGGGCTTATAAGGACCTGAACCGCATAGCTATGCTGCTGCTTAATAAAGGCGGCTTGCTGGCCACATTCTCCTGCTCGGGTGCTATGGATCTGGAGACATTTAAGCAAGTACTTGCCTGGGCCGCGCTGGATACAGGCAAACAAGTGCAATTCATCGGTCAGTTTTGCCAGCCCGAAGATCATCCCATCCGCTCATCATTCCCCGAAGGGGAGTATTTGAAAGGATTGTTTTGCCGGGTGTTTTAATATGCTTGTCATTGCTGCAAGTCCAGCCCCGCTAAAAAATCATCAATAACGCTCACTGCGCTCGCATATCTATCCTGACCGGCGCCGCCGATGACTATGTAATTAGCTTTCAAAGCTTTCAGCTCATTGTGCCATACCTGCATAAAATGCTCGCGCATATGCGGGAAATCACGTAACGGGTCATCCTGCCACGGCAGGTCGATGTCGAGCAGCAGGTAAAGGTCATATCGATAATGAGGCAGCGCATCCAGCACTTCTTGCGGGGTTTTGCCAAATATTTCGTCGCTCCAGATTTTTACGGTGATAAAAGTGGTATCGCAGATCAGGATCTTATTGGCCTGCGGAAGCATTTCTTTTTCAAGTGCCACCTGCCCATAAAACATATTGATCTCGTCCTGCCAGGTAGGTGGCTCGATTAGCTTCTCGCAATAGCCGCGGGCATATTCAGGTACCCATACGGTGTTATAATGGTCGGCCAGGAAAGCAGACATGGTTGATTTGCCGGTCGACTCGGGCCCTACAATAGCAATCTTTATGGGGTTGTTCATTTGTGTCAATGTTTGTATCACGAGGCTATTTGTTTGCGCCGGTCTTTCCGCCAGTCAAGGTAGCCCAGCAGCGCTATCGGGATGTAAATGGCGTACATCACGGCCGTGGCGTCTAATCCTTTTAAAATATAAATGCCCACATAAATGGTATCTACAAAAATCCAGATCAGCCAGTTCTCAACCACTTTTCGCGCCAGCAAAACCTGGGCTACCAGGCTGCAGGCGGCACAAAAGCTGTCCAGGTACGGGAACGATGCCGTCGTGTATTTTAAAACCGATCCTAAAAAAAAGGTAAACAAGGCAGTGGCAAAAACCGATACCACAATTTCTTTCCTGGTGATGAGCTTTACCGGTGCCTTATTTTCAGACGGCGGTGTTTTGCTCCAAAAGTACCATCCGTAAATATTCGTCGCCAGGAAATAAACCTGGAGGCCCATATCGGCAAACAGGTTTTCCTCGTAAAAAATAAAGATGTAAATGGTTACGCTGACAATTGCGAAGGGCCAGTTCCAGATGATATTTTTTGCAGCCAGGTATACACACAGCAAACCGGTAATAACCCCAATTATCTCCCACAGAGATTGTTGTTGCCACCAGATTTGCAGCTCATGTAATATTACCATTGCTCAAATATAAAAAAACAGTCATGTTCAAGAGTCAAGAAATAAGAATCAAGAAACAAGACTTATCTTGGCTCTCGGCTCTTGATTCTTGTTTCTAATAAAAAAATTCATTTAAATTTCATTTAAGGCAAATTAAGTTAGGTTTTGTTAATTAAAAACCCCTAAATTTATGCCTAAGATTTAAACAGGTACTGCCGGGGACAATTTGTAGTGCGGATAACCCCCAAGTGAGTTGCAATACCACAATTTTAATTGTTAATTTTTTTGTGAAAAAGAAAGCCGTTCCTTATTGGGAACGGCTTTTGTTTTTTAGTGCACATCCGTCGGCACCTTTACATTCTTTTTAAATGGTTGCAGATAAAGCAACGGTATCGATACTAACATCACCAGGCCCGATATGTAGTAGGCATCGTCATAAGTTAAGAGTAATGACTGTCTGGCCACCGCCCCTTCAATAGCGGCATAAGCCATGTGCAAGGCATCAATAGCCGACTTACCTTTAGCCAGAAAAGCTTGCTCAATCATGTGCAGCCTGTCGTTAAACGCGTTGTTATAAGGGTTGATATTGCTTAACAGGTTGCTGCGGTGTACCGCACTGCGAAGGTGAATGATCGTAGTCAGCACCGCAATACCGAACGAACCACCCAACTGGCGCATCATGTTATTTAAGCCGGTACCCTGGCCCAGTTCAGAGTTTTTCAGGTCGGCAATAGCAAGGGTGGTCAGCGGTACAAATAATAAGGCCATACCCACCCCCCTGATAAGTAAGGGTATCAATACATCTTTTTCTCCGGTACCTAATGTAGAGTTGCTTAACATCGTCGTAAATACGAAGAACAGGAACATACCGGCTGTAGCCATAAATTGTGCCGGGATGCCTTTGTTAAGCATCTTGCCTATAAAAGGCATCATTACAATGGTACATACGCCCCCCGGAAACAGCAGTTCGCCGGTTTGTTGTGCCGAGAAGCCCAGCAGGTTCTGACAAAATACGGGGAACACAAACACCGATCCGTATAAACCGAAACCTAATACGAAAGAGGTGAACATCCCCACGGCAAAACTACGGTGACGCAGGATACTAAAGTTTACAATAGGGTAGTCAATGCT
>DATCXS010000276.1:0-5088 GCA_036565645.1 Mucilaginibacter sp. | reverse complement strand
ATGCACCTGCCAGCACATTTACATTTGACACTAAAGCGCATCCGGGTGTAGAGGTGGTGAATTTGAAATAAGCCTTATTGTTTTGTGAACTTAAGGACTGGTAGAAGCTTCTATATGACGTCGTAAGCTTGCTTTAAGTATGTTTTTTATGGCTTTGATTTACAGTTCTATACTCTCAATTTAGCATTGCCAATTCTAAACCGGTATTATCTATGAAAAAACTGTTTGTTGCTATTCTTTTACTTTTGACTTCTCTTGGTGGCTACGCCAATAAAATAGACAGCTTAAACAATGATAACGATGTAAGACAACTGCTATTATCACTAATCAAAAAGACTACTCCGTCTTCAAAATCTGACAACAAAATCAATATTGTAAGCTGGAAAAAGGCAGACTTTAACAATGACAAACTTACCGACTTAGCCGTTTATGCTCAAATAAATTCTTATTATCCCCCCCATAACTACGTTATCATTGACAAGGGTCAGGGCGATTTTCAATCGATTAGTATAACTAAGGCCGGCGATGCTGATGCCCGTGCACCTTTAGAAATTATCGATATTAACGGCAAAAAGGCGATTATTTTTAAAACGGTGGAATATACCGAAATTTACAAAAAAGATGATTTACAGCACCCCAGCCCCATTAATGAATTGAATCCTATTACCACTCCTATAACAGATACATTAGTTTATAATGTAAACGGTTTTGTTGAGTTCAATAAGCATCCGGTTCATCATGAAATTGATTCGGTTATTTTTCATGCAGGTCCTTGTTACGGTCCGTGCCCCATATTTTATGCAAAAGTAGATAGCAGAGGTGTAGTTCGCTTTGAGAAAGACAAACCTGTTAAACCTGTTATCGTCAAAGATCCGTGGGGAAAGCCGGGTAAAACCATTAGGCCACAAACTTATCTGGTAGCCAAAACCAAGCTTACCGCCAATGAAACTAAGGAATTGTTTGATCTGATAGATTATATTGATTTTAAAAACCTTAAAAACCACTACACCGTACCCTGGACTGACGATGTGCATGGCTGGATCAGGGTGAAATACAAAGACGGTACATCCAAAGAAATTGAAGACTACGGAGAAAAAGGGACTTTTGGGTTAAGCATGCTTTTTGGCAAATTCTATGAACTTGCTAAAGCCAACAAAATTGATTGAAATGAAGAAGTTTATCTTATTAATCACAATGATATTGCCGGTAATAGTTCACGCACAAAGCGCATGGACACTAAAACACCAAGCCGACTCTCTACGCAAACATGGCAAAGAGAAAAAAGCCGCAAAAATCTATCAGAAAGCAATCGACAAAGTGTTAAATTATCAGGAAAGAATTACGGATGTCCAGTGGCTTATGTTGTCACTTGCTGCTCATGACAATCAATTTAATATCGATAAAAAAATATTTCCGTTCCCTTGCCAAGAATACGGCAACCACAGCATCAGGCTAAAAGAAAAAATTATTGAATTGTCTTCCCAAAATGCACAATGCATTTACACCTACGACGAATGGCTGAGCATGACAGGCACTACTATGATGACACCCGACTCCGTTTCAGGCGAAAAGATTGGATTTCCGTATAAAGAAAAAATACTTTTGGTTTGGGTAATGAAAAATAATGTGTATTTCCAGGAATTTAACAGTTCTAATGTTTACAGACCATTAACTATCCATAATGATACTCTGCGTAACCTCCTGGTAAATCATGGCTCGAAAATGGCGCATGAGGCCCTGAATAAAGAACACCCCAAATATTCAGAAACTCCCAAATTTACCTTTAAGTTCTACTCAGGTGTTGAACAATTAACTCATGTGTTAAATGATCCCCAATATTTGATCGATCCTGAGGTAAACAGCAAAAGTTATTTATCTAAATTACGGCCTTTAATGTGGCGGGAGTCAAGATTATATCACGAAAGAGCCATAAAGGGTAGCTAACAGCCCTCTTTTTTCCTTTTCCCCTTTGTCCTTCCCCCATTATCCTTATTTTTGAAAAATGCTCACGTTTACAACGCATACGCTCGAGAAGATAGAACTGCTGTTAAAATCGGCAGGCTATAAGGTGCGTTATGAAAAGGGGAACTTTAAAACCGGGGCATGCCTGTTGCTTGCCAGCAAGATGATCGTGGTTAACCGTTTTTCGAACCTGGAGAGTAAGATCCTGTCGCTTGCCGAATTGTTAAAAGAGCTGGAGATGGATCATAATCTGCTTGACGATAAACAGATCACTTTTTTACAACAATTAAAACAAACCAAGCTGCAGCTGTGATCGTAACTTTTTTAGGCACCGGCACCTCGCAAGGCGTACCCGTAATTGCGTGCGGCTGCGAGGTATGTATCTCTGCCGACGAGCGGGATAAAAGGTTACGCTCATCTATTTTGATCGAGGCCAAAGACAAAACAGTGGCTATTGATTCGGGCCCTGATTTCAGGTACCAGATGCTGCGCGCCAATGTACAGCGCCTTGATGCCGTAGTTTATACCCATGAACATAAAGATCATGTGGCTGGTATGGATGATATCCGCGCTTTTAACTTTAAGCAGCAGGAACCCATGAATATTTATGCCGATGCCCGTGTTCAAGCGGCGCTGATGCGTGAGTTCCCCTACGTATTTGCTGAGTTTAAGTATCCGGGGATCCCGCAGGTTAACATCCACCCTATCGGGCTCGACCCTTTTGATATCGGCAGCATACATTTTATCCCTATCGAGGTTTTACATTATAAACTACCGGTGCTGGGGTTCCGCATCAACGATTTTACGTATATCACCGATGCTAAAACGGTATCGCCGCAGGAAAAAGAAAAGATTAAAGGCACAAAAATATTAGTTATTAACGCGTTGCAAATGCAAAGCCATATATCACATTTCACGCTGGAAGAGGCTATAGATTTTGCTCAGGAAATGGGTGCTGAAACCACTTACTTTACCCATATCAGCCATCGCTTAGGCAAACACGCCGACGTTGAACAAGAACTTCCTCAAGGCATCAAACTGGCCTATGATGGCCTGCAACTGTCCATCTAACTGAAATATCCTAAAGCTCGATAAAGCTGACACGGTCAATACAACCCTTATATTGCTTCCGGTAACCGCGATTGTTCAGATCAAGCCTGCCGCGTATGCGGATCTTTTTATTTTTGATACGCGCATATGCACCACCGTTTAACTGAAAGAAACCCTTGTGCGTCCCTGCCAGATATAAGGGGCAATCCTGGCTAAAGTTAACCCAAAGCGCAGTATTGGGCTTAGGCATATAAAGGCTGTCATTAAACAAAGCCGACTCCTCTTTACCTTCTTCATATTTGCCAACAATTTCAATATATTTTTGGTCGTAGTATTTCAAGCTGTCCATTAAATGGCCGTAACTTACCTTTTTAAAGACGATGTTTGCATCACAATTGCTCGTATATATATTTTTACCGCGACGGCAAGCCCCAAACAGCATTGCCAAAAGCAATAAAAGCATTAAATACCTTGAGGCAAAAACTGTCATAGGTCTTGGGATAATAGTTATATAAATATATAGCGACTGGTGGGTTCAACGTTTATTATTTTAAATTTGTTACAACGATCACAACGTCGACTTTAAACACGCATCATTATGGAATTTGGCAAAGTTAGCCCTGAAGAATTAGCGACTATTAATTTCACGCTGCCGCCCGACTCACCTCTTACCATTGCTACCCTTACCGGTGCCAAAAACTATAAACCTATGCAGGTACACGTAGGCTGCGCTAAATGGGGCCGTAAAGAATGGGTTGGCCAGATTTATCCGCCTAAAACCAAAGACGCTAATTTTCTGGACGAATATGTAAAGCATTTTGACTGTATCGAACTTAATGCGACCTTTTACAATACCTACCCGCCCGCTACTATAGCCAAATGGAAGGAAAAAGCCGGCAGCAATCCCGATTTTAAATTTTGCCCCAAGTTTTCGCAAAGCATCAGCCACATAAAACGCCTTAAAAATGCGGAAGAGGTTACCACTGCTTTTTATGAAGGGATAATGGCCTTCGGCGAAAAATTAGGTCCGCTGTTTTTACAGTTGAGCGATAATTTTGCGCCGAAAAGTTTCCCGGAGTTAAAAGCCTACCTGGAGCATTTGCCAACAGACGTCCCTGTATATGTTGAGGTACGACATAAAGAATGGTATGCCAATACAGAGGTACGCGATGCCCTTTTTAATTTGCTGCGCGATTTGAATATAGGCGCAGTAATTACCGATGCCTCCGGCCGGCGGGATTGCCTGCACATGAGCTTGCCCACACCCCATGCCTTTATCCGCTATGTTGGTAATGGCCTTACTCCCGGCGACTATGCCAGGGTAGACGAATGGGTTGAGCGCATTAAACAATGGCGCGGCATGGGCCTGCAAAGCGTTTGGTTCTTTATGCACCAGCACGATGAGCAGTACTCGCCCGTTTTGGCCGATTATACTGTAAAGCGACTGAATGAAGCCTTGGGCTTAAGTCTGCCTCGCCCGCACTTTATTGAGACGCCTAAAAATCTGTTTGCTTAATTGTATTTTATCTGTTACGGGATAAACTTTAATATAAACTTAATGTCTTTTGTTACCTAAAGACTAAGATTTGCTTGTACAAAAAATTGTAATTTTGCCCATCCATTTTTATGAACGACATTGACACATTATACCAGCAGGCCGTACAGCTTTTGCAGCAATTAATTTCCATTCCGTCTTTTAGTAAAGAGGAAGACCGCACCGCCGACCTGATCGAAAATTTCCTGAAAACGCATGGCATTACGCCCAACCGTAAACTGAATAACCTTTGGGCCTGGAACAAGCATTTTGATGCTGCCAAGCCCACTATATTGCTTAACTCGCACCACGATACGGTGAAACCCAACTCAGGCTACACCCGCGACCCATTTGATGCAGTAACAGAGGACGGCAAGCTTTACGGCTTAGGCAGCAATGATGCAGGCGGATGCCTGGTGTCGCTGATTGCTGTATTCCTGTATTTTTATGAGCGCACCGACCTGAAATATAACTTTTGCCTGGCCACCACGGCCGAGGAAGAGATCTCGGGTGTTAACGGTTTGGAACTGATCATTCCGGAA
>DATCXS010000270.1:0-2118 GCA_036565645.1 Mucilaginibacter sp. | reverse complement strand
CGCAGGTTTATGTGGTGGGGTTAGAGGAAAACCTGTTTCCTTCGCAGATGTCGCTTAATTCGCGTTCTGACCTGGAAGAAGAACGCCGCCTGTTTTACGTTGCCGTTACCCGTGCCGAGCAAAAGTTAACCATAAGTTACGCCACTTCGCGCTTTAAATTCGGCACATTAATAAGTTGCGAGCCGAGCCGTTTCCTGGACGAGATTGACGCACAATACCTGGAACTTGATTTTACTGCCCGCCCTGCCCCCGGTGCCGGTAGTTTGAACTATGACGACGAGCGCTCATCCTGGAGCCGTACAGACGATAAATTTTCTAAACCGAAACCAAAAACTGCTTCCACACCTGTTAAAACCACATCGATACTGGCTAAGGCACATGTGCCTTCGGCTAACTTTAAGCCGTCGGACACCTCAAACCTGCAGGTGGGTATGGAAGTAGAACATGAGCGTTTTGGATTTGGTAAAGTAATTAGTTTAGAAGGTAACAAGCCCGATGTTAAGGCTACCATCTTTTTTAAAGAAATTGGCCAGAAACAGTTGCTTTTAAAGTTTGCAAAACTGAGTATTATAAATTAATAATTAAAAATTACCCACTTTTCGGGGAAGCAATTCCCCAATTAAATCCACAGTTAATAATATTAAAATACTTATTAGCTTAATAATCAAGCCTTTTTTTCGTGGCATATTTTTGGATAATTGATTGTGCCCCTTACGAAACAATTAACTATTACTGAAATGAGCGACAATCAAAAAAAGAAGACTAACAAATCAATCGGTCAAAACATTCGTACTCTGCGTCATCAGCGTGGCTGGAGCCAGGAAGACGTGTCTAACCGTTTAGGAATTTCGATTCCGGCATTTTCAAAAATTGAAACCGGCGTTACCGACATAAATTTGTCGAGGCTGGAGCAGATTGCTGATATTTATGAGATCGATGTGGTGCACATATTAGCACTCGACACTGAAGAAGTTGATCAATCGCCGTCAAGTCTGAGCATCCTGCAGAAAAAGTTAACAGATCGCGAGTTAGAGATTGTTGATCTGCAACGTAAGGTAATTTTGTTGTATGAAGAGCTGCGTAACTCAAAAATAGCGGTTCAGGCTCAAGCTGCCGTTTGATATTACCGACATTATTGTGTGTTTATCTGAAATAGCGGAGGTTTATAATTTTATAATAGATTAAATTACTTACACTATAATTAATAAACCTATCAAAACGAAGGAATACGCCTTTTTCTGCTTCTAAATTAAAATTTGGTTCATGGTTTGTGATACTTAGACTGAAACAAGCATCAGCATATGTCTAATTATCTGATATTTATATCTCAAAATCAAAAAAAAGTCTCGGCCACCATCTATGACTTAAAAAGTAAACTGAAGGTAAAGGCAGTTGAATTGGTAAAGTCTACCTATAAAACTACTAAGGGCGAGATAAGCTTTTACGTAACTATAGGCAAAAAGATACTGGCTTTTGAGACAAGCGGCTATAACAAACACCGTCAATTGCTAATATTACAGATGATTTCGTGGTACTGTATGTATATGGGTTGGGTTGAGGCGCAGATACACGCCACACTGCCTGGCTAATTACAAACTGGCACGGCCCGGGTCATGGAGCATATCGCTCATTTCGATAATTTTCTCGTCAATTTCTGACACGCATTTGTCCATCATATTGATACATTCCAATTGGTCGACCAATCCTTCTTTTTCCAGGTTCATTAAACCCTTAAGCGTGGCAATAGGCCCACGTATCTGGTGCGACAGGTATGATGAATATTCTGATAGCTTTTTATTCTTGACCTGGAGATCCTTAGTACGCTCGTCGATGATCTCTTCAAGGTGATGATTAATCCGGTCCAGATTGTCCTTCTGTCGCGATATCTCGCTATTCAGCGCTTGTAACTGCAAATTGGTAGTTGCTTTACGTTTTACGTTAGCCACCAATAACACAATAACCACTACAAGCAGCCCGGCTGTAATGGCTATCGACCAAAATATCACTCTTGATAGTTCTTCCTTTTTTTGTTGCGAGACAGCGGCCAAAGCGCGTTTCTGCTCCTGCATCAGGAATGTAAACCGCTGTGAAGCATTTGAACGATAGTTGGTACTGTCT
>DATCXS010000199.1:0-4871 GCA_036565645.1 Mucilaginibacter sp. | reverse complement strand
CGACAGTGCTGCAAATATAACCAATTATCGCATTCGCCCTCAGGATATTCTGCAGATAACCAATGTACAAAACAACAGAAGCATTATTGATCAGCAAGCCGGTGCGGGCACTACACAAGCAGGGCAGTCAAGCCAATCTGCTGCTGAAAGCAGTAATAATAATTATACCGTTGATGACGATGGCACCATAGGCTTGCCCGCCCTGGGCCGTGTACAGATTGCCGGTTTAACGCGCATGGAAGCGAGGAAACGGATAGAGGATTTGTATGGTAAAGAATTGAAACACCCCTTGTTGGAAGTAAAAATTATTAACCTGAAGGTTACTGTAACCGGCGAGGTAAGAAGCCCGGGTAACATACCACTTATTAAGGACCACACTACGTTAGTTGAAGTTATAGGCGAAGCAGGCGGCCTCACCGAAAAGGCAGACGAAAAAACAATTAAAATTATCCGCACCAATCAACACTCAAAAGTTGACCAGTTTGATCTGAGCAATATCAACACCTTGTCAGACCCGCGCATTTTTGTTCAAAATGATGATATAATTTACGTTTTACAAAACAAAAAGGCCATACGCAACAATAACCTGCAAAATTTCTCATTGGTAACTCAGCCAATTTTGTTGCTGGTTAACACTGCTTTAATAATATATACGTTTGCACGCAGATAATGGAAGGACTTGATAAATCAAAACAAAAATCGCCTAACCAGGAATTTGATTATTTCAAAATAGCCAAGATCCTTTTAAGCCGTTGGTATTGGATAGCCGGGGCAATAGTAATTTGTGTGCTGGCCTCAAATATTTATTTGTGGTATACGCCTAAAATTTACTCTACTTCGGCTATTATGAAGTTTGAGGAGAAAAAGTCGGAGATTGGCGATCTGGTGGGTGTTTCTAATACAAACGACAGGACCAGCAACTTTTCGCGGATAGCAAGTGAAACAATAGTACTAACCAGCACGCCGCTACTGCTTAACGCTGTGAAGCAACTTGACTACCGCATCAGCTTTTATGTTGTTGGCCGCGTTTTAAACCGTACTTCAGAGTTATATCCAAACAAACCCATTGATGTAACTATACTTAAACTTGACAGCTCTAATTTTTATCGGGACCTGATTACGTTTAAACCTATCAATAAAAGCTCATTCAAAATAGCTTATAGAGAGGGCAATAAAGAGATACAAAAAGTATATGCTTACAATAGCCCATTTACAGTGGGTTCGACAGCTTTCAGTATAAAGTATCCGGGCGGACTACCCAAAACGGCGTTGATATTGTTCAAACTGAATGCGCCTGAAGACCTGGTAGCACGCATAAGAGGCGGTTTGCAGACCAACGAGGTCGCAAAATATTCAAATATGATGAATTTGCGCGAAACGGATATGAACCCTCAATTTGCCGCAGATGCTTTAAACGCTTTAATGAAAGAGTACTTGAATTATGATCGCGATCAAAAATCAAAGTCGGCGTCGCAGATGATCAAATTTATTGACAGCCAGCTGGAGATATTATCAAATAATGTCAGGGGATCGGAGAACTCTATCAAAGAATTTAAACAAAGTAACCGGTTAATTGACGTTAACTCGGCTGCCGAACAGGTTATATCTAAAGCCAGGGATATCGAGTCGCAAATCAATTTATTGAAGATTGACCTGCTTTCCATCAATCAGCTTAAACAAGACATTGTTAAAGGCAAGGATAACGTAAACTTAAACCTTGTTATTGGTGCAGGTACGGTTGATAGCCAGCTCGCCGCCATAATACAAAGCCTGAACGGCCTGTTAAACTCTAAAAGTGTTTATTTAAAAACTTACAATAATTCATCGCAGGTAATACAAGATATTGACCGGCAAATATTACAGGAAAAAAGTAACGCGCTGAACAGTATTACTTTATCAGAGCAGCTTATTCAAAACAAAGTCAAGTTTTTACAAGATCAGCTTGGCTCGGCAAACAATAAAATTACCCAAATGCCCGGCGCCGAGCGCGACCTGGTTAGCTTAAAAAGAGATTTCGATGTTAATGATAAAGTTTACTCTTTTTTATCTGAAAAGAAAATAGACCAGGAGATTTACCGTGCAGGCATTTTGCCGGGTGCTACCATAGTTGACCAGGCACAGCCAAATTTTGCCCCCATATCGCCGGATGAACATGGCACGCACCAAAAAGCAATATTATTGGGGCTGGCTATTGGATTGGGCACTTTGATGCTGATCAGAATTTTAAACCCTTACATATACGATAAAGAAACTGTTGAAAGCCTGACCACTGTGCCAATTATAGGCGTAATACGCAAATATCCCGATGAGATTGACGAATTCAGCACGCAGATTTTGGCTATCAGTAAACCCAAATCGTTATTTGCCGAATCGGTAAGGTCTGTTCGTACTAACTTAAACTTCCTGGCGTCAGAGAAGAAAAGCAAGGTCATTTGCATCACATCAGAAATAGCCGGCGAGGGAAAATCATTTGTGGCGGTTAACCTGTCAAGTACGCTGTCGCTTATTGATAAAAAAGTGATACTGATAGGCGCAGATTTAAGACGCTCTAAATTGCATAAAACCTTCCGCGTACCTAATGATACGGGACTAAGCACTTACCTCTCTAATCAATGCACGCTGGATGATATTATTAACCATACTAACCAGGGCGAGCTTGATTTTATCGTATCGGGCCCGGTTCCGCCTAACCCATCAGAGCTGTTGCATTCCAGCCGCATGAAAGACCTGATTACGGAGCTTTCAAACAGATATGATATCATCATGATCGATACGGCTCCTATCGGTTTGGTATCAGATGCTATACCTTTAATCAGGATGAGCGATATTAATGTTTTCGTTATCCGGTCGGGTAAATCGAAGTTTTATGCCGCAACAGTACCTCAGCGCATTGAACAGGAGTACAACTTAAACAATACGGTAATTGTACTCAATGCTTTTTCGCAGGATTTACTCCATTCAAAGTATTACACCACTAAGGTAGCCGGTGATAATTATGGCAAATACTATTATTATTCTGACTATACCGGTTATGAAAGTTCAGGCTATTATGTAGATGGCGATGACGATATTAAATGGTGGCAAATATGGCGCAGATTTAAAAATTAAAACCTGTCATAAATATATGGTTTTGACAAAAAATGCAGATGCCTGTCACTGGTATCCTGTTTACACACAACCCCGGGCCGAAAAGAAAGCTTGCGAAGCTTTATTAAATAAAGGTATAACTGCTTATTTACCTTTACAACGACAGCTTAAACAATGGAGCGACAGGAAAAAATGGGTCGAAGAACCGCTGATCAAATCCTATATATTTGTCTGCATTACCGGGCAGCAGCGTACCGAAGTTTTAATGACTAAGGGCATATCGCGCTTTATTTATTTTTCGGATAAAATTGCTACTATGCCCTATCAACAGATAGAAGACTTGAAACTGTTGATGGCAAGCCCCTACGAATTGTCGATTACAGAAGAAAACCTTCAGGCCGGCGAAAAGGTAGTGATAAAAGCCGGGCCGCTAAAAGGCATGACAGGCGAAATAATTTTATATCGTTCGCAAAAGCAATTGGCCTTAAAGCTCGAAAACCTGGGCTATTCAATCATCATAAATATAGCAGCCGAATTAATTGAGAGATTTTAACTATAATAGTTTGAAATATTAAACTGCATTAAATGCTTAAGTCGTAAGTTAAAAACCATGTGACTTACCGGGCGAAGCTATGAACATACACTACCTATCCATACTAATCAATGTGCAGAATTGGGGGAATAGTTTCAAAAAAACATAGCCAGGCGGAGCTGCGGCATAACGTAACGTTAATGTGCGATGTGCTGAAGCATGGCGGCCCTGACGATGGCGGCATTTATTCGGCAGAAACTGTTCACCTGGTGTTCGGACATCGCCGCTTATCAATCATTGATTTGACAGCAAACGGACATCAGCCTATGGCCGATGTTGAACAAAAAGCCTGCATAACCTTTAATGGTGAGATTTATAACTATCGGGAGCTTAAGGAGCAGTTAATAAAACTTGGCGCGGGTTTTCATTCGGACACAGATACAGAAGTTATTATCCAGGCTTATCTGCATTGGGGCATTGAGGCTTTTGGGAAACTGCGGGGCATGTTTGCATTTGCATTATACGATAAATCAAAAGCCCTCACCTACCTGGTGCGCGATAGCTCTGGCGTAAAGCCGCTTTACTATCATAGCGCAGGCGGGCAGTTGACCTTCGCTTCAGAGATCAAGGCACTCAAAGTATCGGGGCTTCGGGTATATGAAAATCCGGAATGGCCGGTTAAATTTCTGGCCTACGGACATATACCTGAGCCGTACACTACTCTTAAAGATGTTTATAGCCTGCCAAAGGGAAACCTGTTGTGCTGGAATCATCAAACCGGCACAGCAGAGATAACACCATATTTGCAATTAGCCGCAAATAATATTGTCACCAACGTTGCTGAAGCGCGTTACCATATTAAAAAAGGGCTGACAGTGGCAGTTAAACGCCAACTGATAGCCGATGCACATATCGGCGTATTTTTAAGCGGAGGTATTGATTCGAGTCTGCTTACTCTTTTGGCTGCCGCGGAGAAAAAACAAGACCTTAAAACGGTATCCATCTTTTTTGATGAAAGCGCGTACGATGAGCGCGCATACCAACAAGAAATATTCAATAAAATAGGGGGCGAAAAATTTACGCACCTGGTAAAACAACAAGATTTCGATGCTTTTTTTCCGGATGTGCTTAATGCGATGGACATGCCGACTACCGACGGTATTAACAGTTGGTTTATTAGTAAATATGCACGCCAGGATGGTTTAAAGGCTGTATTGTCAGGCATAGGCGCCGACGAACTTTTTGGCGGCTA
>DATCXS010000113.1:0-4340 GCA_036565645.1 Mucilaginibacter sp. | reverse complement strand
TTATTTAAGGCTGCAGGCTGCGCGATCTTTTTCTCGTAATAAACTACCAGTGCATCCTGAAAAACATCCCTGGTTTCATCAAAGCTGCCACCAAGCCGACTGACGTATTTGGCCACTGCCGGGAAGGCGCTTTTGTACAAGCTGATAAAAAGCTCCTGCCGCTGCTTAGATCTGTCTTTGTTGCTGATACCGTGCATAACAATGTCTTTTTATAATGATGTGCCAAAAAGGGGAGAAGTATCACCCAAAAAAATTAATATTTTTATTCTTTAACCGCCGTCACTTCCGATCCGTCTTTCCCGGCAGTCGAGAAGATGATCTGTTTATCACTGAAGTTTTCGATGTGGAAAGGAAATTCGCGGGTTTTGCCGTCGGGTAAGATCTCTTTGTAGCTAATGTTAAGGCCGTCTACCTTAAACGTACCATGCGACAGCACTTTACCATCCCAATTTATAATTAAACTGTCCTGCCGGGTAAATTCAATGTAAGGCTTTTCGCTTCCAAGCGTTTCTTTACCTACGCTGTCAGGAGGGTCGGCAAGCGGGTTGCGCACACGGGTGTAGTTCCATTTGCCGTAAAGTTTTTCGGGTGTTGCCGACGGTTTGCAGGCAGCGAAGCATAAAGTAATTGCCAGCAAGAAAAATAGGTTTCTCATAACGTGCTATCCCATACTATGGCGGGATTTACAGCTAAGTTACAAACTTCGGCTAATTAGCTGCTACGAACCCTGTTTCTCTTGATTTTTTTGCAGCTTATGTTCTGCGTTCTTTACCTCGTCCTTTTCGCTTAAGGGCGGCTCTGTTTCTATTTTAGGCGTTTTGGCGCCTTTTTTCAGCAATGCAGGATGGGTTGGTGTTACTTTCGGCGTTTTCATTGTTGTTGCTTTAAATGTGCGGATAGGAGCTACCCGTACTTATTAACTTTTGAAAACGGAAAGTGTTTTGGAGACTGAAACATCGCTTGTCATTCTGAACGTAGTGAAGGATCTTATACGCTAAATTTGACTGATTGCGCGTCACCTATCATTTTTATAAGATCCTTCCTACGTTCAGGATGACAAATGTTATAAGATGCCATTAATAAAAAAGGATCTACGTTTCCATAAATCCTTCTAAATCTTAATCAATATTTAATTGTATTATTTCTTATTAGCCTTCTTTATACTATCGGCCTTTGCTTTTTCACGATCCTTGAAAAATCCGCGCAGCAAAAAGTTATGTTGGGCAGCCTTTAGATCTTCGTTCAATATAACCGAGCCTTGGTGCAAATTATCTAACGTGCCCTTCAATTTAGCTGCCGATTCAGGATCGTTCAATAATATCCCGATAGCGTTATCAGTACGGTTCATTTTGTCTGTCGCTTTTTTCAGGTTATCAGTAATGTCATTAGCGTTATTTGCTGCGGTTCTTAGCTGGTTAGCTGTGGCTTTAAGATTGGCAAAAGTTGCGGTATCGGTCAATAATTTATCGGCCAGACCGCCTTTGGTATTCATTTTAGTGCTAAATTTCTCCAGCTGTCCGGCTAATTTGGCTGCTGATGCACTGGTTCTTTCAAAATTGGCCATCGCATTTCTGAACTGGTTACCCACAGCGCTGTCTGCCATTAAGGTACCTACAGTGCCTTTGCCCTGTAATATTTTGCGGCTCAGTAATTTAAAATCGCCTGTTATGGATAGCAGGTTTTGATTGTTTTGCTGTAATACTTTCAGCATGTCGTCGGTCGAAGTCATTTTTTCGGCTTGCAGTACGTCGCCGTCCTGCACTACAGGGGCTTGCGGACTACCGCCGTCAATGACGATGATCTTGTTACCGATCAAACCGTCGGAGCCGATATGCACACCTGCATTGCGGTGAACATATTGCTGGCTGGCTTCGTCAATAGCCATGCGCACATCAACCTGGCCGGGGCCAATGAAACGTATTTTGCTGATGCTGCCCACTTTAACGCCCGAGAACCAAACGCTGTTACCGGTTTTTAAACCGGCCACATCGTCAAATACGGCACTGATATGGATACTTTTGGAGAAAGTTTTTGACTGACTGCCTAAAGTGAAAACGCCAAGAATAAATACAATTAAGCCCAGGGCCAAAAAGAGCCCTACTATTATTGCGCGTTTATTTTCTGCTTTTTCCATTATGATAATATTGTATAATCTACTTTATAAAATTGTACTCAAAAAACGGTTTCACCCGTTCGTCATTGGTGTCAAATACTTCGTCAAAAGTACCCTGACGCTGAAATTGGCCATCTAACAGCATCGCAATCCGGTCGCCGGTTTGTTTGGCACAGGTTAAATCGTGCGTAATAATGATAGACGATGTCTTATATTTTTCCTGCACCTCGTTAATCAACTCATTGATCTCGATACAGGTTATAGGGTCAAGGCCGGCAGTTGGCTCATCATACAACATGATCTCGGGGTTCAGTATCAGCGTACGGGCAATACCAATACGTTTACGCTGACCGCCCGATAGCTCTGACGGCATCTGGTTAATAGTTTGGCGCAGGCTCACTGCATCCAGCACGCTGTCAACCGCTTTGTCAATTTCTTTTTTGCTGATGCCTTTACGATTGCGCACCAGCGGGAACTCCAGGTTTTTGCGTACGGTCATGCTGTCGTACAAAGCACTATTCTGGAAAGAGAACCCTATGCGGATGCGCAGGTCCTGCAGTTCTTTATCAGTTATCTTGTTGATATTGCAGCCCAGTACATTAACAGAGCCATGATCGGCAGTAAGCAGGCCGCAGATAATTTTAATCAGCACCGATTTACCGGTACCCGAACGACCGAGCACCACCAGGTTTTCGCCCTGATAAAGTTCGAGATCAATACCGCGCAATACGTGATAGTCGTCAAAAGATTTACGCAATCCTTTGATGGTTATCACCGGGTTATTATAATCTATAGGTGCCTTTGGCTTAATCATATTTATCTTAACGAAACCAGCTGGTTATCTGCACTATAACTATTTCTTCAATAAAAATTAAAAACATGGCCGTTACTACCGCGCCATTGGCTGCTTTACCAACGCCTTCGGTTCCTTTGTTAGAAAAATAACCCTGGTAACAGCCCACAATACCTATGGTAAAACCAAATACTATTGATTTGATAAGGGATGAAGTAAAATCTGTAAAGGTAAGCGGCTCAAAAAACTGCTGTACAAAGGTGTTAAAGCTGGTGCCCTCATTAACAGCCACGTTGATGTAACCACCAATCATGGCCACCAAACCGGTGTATGTTGCCAGGATAGGGATGGTAAGCGTAGTGGCCAGCACACGGGTACAAACCAAAAATTTAAAAGGTTTGGTGCCCGATACTTCCATCGCATCAATTTGCTCGGTAACACGCATAGAGCCCAGCTCGGCACCAATACCTGACCCTACCTTGCCTGCTGCGATCAGTGCTGTTACCAGCGGGGCCAGGGCACGCATAATGGCAATTGACACCAGCGAAGGCAACCAGGAAGTAGCACCAAACTGACCCAATGACGGGCGCGACTGCTTGGTAAATATCAAACCGACAATGAAACCGGTTAAAGATATAAGTGTAAATGAGCGTACGCCCACCTCATAGCATTGCCTTACAATTTCTTTAAACTCAAAAGGAGGTACAAAGGCTTCCTTAAAAAATCTAATAATGAATTGATTAATCTTGTACAGGCTTATGAAAAAAGATCTTAACCAACCGCGTTTTTTGGTCTTTTTTTCAGTCTGTAGAGTTGTGCTGTTTCCGGTATCCATTAATTGCGGCAAAGGTATTATTTATAGGAGATATTCCTGACTATTTTATACAAAAAGTTAATAAACGCGTTTGGACAGACATTAAAATTAATCGTTTGATTAATAAGACAAATGTACAGTAGTTATTGTTACGGCAAAGTCAAAATAACGCAGCAACGCTGCGTTTGGGCTTTTTAGAATGATTGTTTATGCTTGATTTTAAGGTATTATGTTAATTGATACACTGTTTTGGCCTATTGCATTATATCGATAAAATCGTGATTTATTGGCCTGCTTATTGCTTTTGTATAGACAGAAATTACAAGCGTATGAATATATATCAACAAAAGTGGGTGCAGATTTTGCAAGGTGCAGATTTGCCTGGATGGGATGTGAAAACGGTGGATAATGGAATATATGTTGAAATGCCGGAAGTCACGGATCTGAAACTAATACGGGATATTTTACCCGAAACGCTGGCGGCACTGTCCTTAGATATCGACGACTTACCCAAATCAAGACTCAAGTTCTATTTTCATAACGGGTTTGAAAATTTCGAGTATGTTTTGAATCCAAACAGCCCCAGCCCCCTCTAACCCGATAGCTATCGGGTTAGAGGG